>CAMBEV010000162.1 GCA_945865595.1 Nannocystis exedens
CCGTTGTTCGTGGTCCTTGCAGCGCTGTGCTCTGGCTGCAGCTCGCAATTGAACGCTCCACCAGGAGCAAACGTCGCCGATGCAGCGACTTCTGACGCAGGAGCGGTGGCGATTGTCGACGCGACCGCACCCTTTGTGCTGGAGAAGAAGATCTACGTCTCCTTCATCTTGAACCTGCACGATTGGGTCTATGGCGACGACAGCATTGCCACAGTCAATCGGGTCATCGATTTGCATGAGAAGTACAACGTTCCCGTCGACATCTATCTGATGGACGCGATGGTGCAGCTCTATGAGTCGAAGGCTCCCGCCTTGGTCGCGCGCCTTAAGACATCGCCCTTGGTGGCGGTCTCGTACCACCTGCGCGCGCCCTATCCTTACTATGCAAACTTTGACTGGATGGGCCTCGCGAACATGTCTGACGCTGCGCTCTCGAGCACGATCTTGAACTACGAGGAGCACAAGCTCGACCTGGCAAGCGGGCTGGCGACAAGCGCCCCCGGCGGGTATCAACATCTCAAAGACATCCTCGGGTACGCGCCCTATGCGGCCGTCACCGAGACCGGTAACAAGCGCAACGAGACCGCGATGGCGGCCATCTACAAGGAGAAGGGCGCGTTCTTCACCTTGGTGCACAACAAGACCACCGAACTCGGCCAGTCGGCCTACGGTCTCACGCTTCGCCCTGAGCACGCGGATGTGAAGGCATACGAAAACCCATCCGCGATCTCAGTCGATACCGGGATCATGGGGCCCGTTACTGCGGCGCTGCCGGCCACGCGTCCGGCCTTCGTGAACTTGAAGTGGCACGATGACAATTTTCACTCGCGCAAGACGCCTTGGATCAACGTCTTCTACGCGGATGGCTCAGAAAAGAGTCAGCCGAGAGTTCCACCCTTCGACCTCACCGCGATCGGTGACATCGGCCTCAAGACGGAGAGCGAGAAGGCCATTCAGTGGGAACGTTACGAGAACCTTTTGCTCTACGTGCTCGCGCATCCTGAGCTCGGGTCGTTGAACTCTCGCATGCTCAAGGCGGCACTGAATCAGTAAACGTAATTGACGGTGCGCGATAACGGGTCAGACAGGAGAACGACATGAAGTTCGTGCGGCTTGATTGGATCGCTTGCCTCGTCGCGTTGACGCTCGTGCGGCTTGCCGGGGCGGACGAGCCTGTGCGAAAGCCCGACGCGGTCACCCTCAACCTTCCGCCCGGTGCCGTACCGGGCAGCTATGAGTGCAAACCCAGCGGCGCGAGCGCACCGCCACGCCCGGCGCCGCAACTCCCGGGCCCCTTCGGAGGTATTGGGCCGGACGACGGCATGGTCAAGACCAACGGCCTGGAGCTCCTGCTGCGCACCTCATACACCATCGCGGAGCCGCAATCGCCCGTGCGTTTCGCACCAGGTCCTGGCGGTGGATTCGCTACCGACCCTGGCGGCCTCTATGACGGATCGATCGCGCCCTATCGCGGCGGCGTTCAGGTGAACGCGGGCAGCGGCTATCGGTTCACGCGCCGGTTCTCCGCGGGGCTCGGAGGCTCGTTCACCAAGTTGATCACTTCCGCAATCACCGACGGCACCAAAGACCTCTCTCGGCTCGCGTTCAGTGTCGCGCCCTACGCACGCGTCTATCTGCCCATCTCGAATCGACTCGAGTTCTGGGGAGCCATTGGCGTTGGCTTCAAGCAAGACACTCAGACATACGATCGTCCGACGACAGCCGCGGGGTCCACGCAGTCAGGCAAATGGACAATGACGCACGAGGGCATCGCGGTTCCCGTGGGTTTCGGTCTCGACATCCGTGCGACTGACACGTTTTTCGTCGGCCCCTCGGCGCAATACCTCGGCGTGATCGCCACGGGCGGTTGCTTGCAGATCGACGCGTCCAACCTTCAAAAGAAGTGGTGCACGAGCGACACGAACAGCGTGGCGCGCGCGTTCAGCTACCAACAATTCACGATTGGCTTCAGTGTCCGACTCTCCTTTTTTTGAGGTGTACACATGCGCGCCCTATTCACTTTTGTCACCGCATCGTTCGTTTTTTGCGCGTGCTACATCGGCGGTGGTGGCAACCCCGACGCAGCCACTGACGCAGCCACTGACGCCGACGGCGCTGGCGGCGTCGATGCAGGCGTGGTCGCTCCCGATGCAGGCGTTGTCACGCCCGATGCGAAACCGTACGGGTGAGAAATTTCGAGCGCCCGGATGCGGAATTGAACCGCATCGGTTTACGAATAATATGGCGTCCCCAGGGGGAGTCGAACCCCCGTTAGCGACGTGAAAAGCCGCGGTCCTGGGCCACTAGACGATGGGGACAAGGGGGCGTGAATCCGCCCATAACGAAACAGTTTGTAACGTGGCGAGTTAGCTAAGTTACTTGGCGCCGAGTGCGTGCACTTGCGATGCGAGGCGCGAGATGGTGCGCGCAGCGGCCTTCACGTGAACGATGCCTTTGGTTGCGGCCTTGTCGATCGCGACCGTTGCCGTGTGAAGTGCAGTCTTTGCCGCCGCTTCATCCTTCTTGGTGATCGCTTCGCGAACGGCCTTGACGAACGAGCGAACGGAGCTCGACACCATTCGGTTGCGGAGCGTGCGGGTGATGCGCTGGCGATTGCGTTTCTCGGCTGACGGATGATTGGCCACGGAATTACCTCAGGGGTTCAGAGGGGCGGAAGAATATGCAAAAACGCCCAACTGTCAAGGGCAGAAGGCCGTGCGAAGGCTCAGTTTTGGGGATTGCCGGCCCGACGACTCTCAATACCCCAACACTTGAGCTTGCGCTCCCCCTATCTCGTGGCCTACTCGGCCCTACACCTGGAGGCCGTCCGCCGTGGATCATCTCAAAGAGTTGCTCGATCTCGCCCTGCGCTGGTTGCACCTGATTGCCGGCATCATGTGGGTGGGCAACTCGATGTTGTTCAATTGGCTTGATCGTAACTTGATTAAGCCGAGCGACGCCAAACCCGGTTTTGAAGGCGAAATCTGGATGGTGCACTCCGGCGGCTTCTACCAAGTCGAGAAGAAGCAACTCGAGCCGCACCAAATGCCAAGCGTGCTGCACTGGTTCAAGTGGCAGTCGTACATCACGTGGATGAGTGGCATTAGCTTGCTCGCGCTCGTGTACTACGCAAGCGAGGGATTTCTGGTCGATCCGAGCGTTTCGAAGCTCACCCACGCCCAAGGCATGATGGTTGGCGCCAGCGTCATGGTGGGCGGCTTTGTGACCTACGATCTTTTGTGGCGTTCCCCGCTGGCAAAGTTGCCAAAGGTTGTCACGACGATTTGCTTTTTGCTCTTGGCGGGCGTCATTGTGCTTTTGACGCAGCTGCTGAGCGGTCGAGCGGCCTATATCCACTTAGGCGCGATGCTCGGCACGCTGATGTCGGGCAACGTTTTCTTCCACATCATCCCCTCGCAAAATGAGCTTGTGCGGGCAACGAGAGAGGGAAGGCCCCAGGAAGGCAGCCTCGGCCTGCATGCCAAGCAGCGCTCGATTCACAACAACTACATGACGTTCCCGGTGCTGTTCATCATGATCAGCAACCACTTTCCGAGCACGTACGGAAACCAATACAATTACCTGATTTTGGCGATTATCGCGATAACGGGCGCGACGATTCGCCATTTCATGAATATCCGATTCTGGTTTCGCCAGTGGCTTATCGGATTTATCGCCGCCGTCGTGATCGGTTCAGTCGGCGTCTTTGTGCTCGTCAACGTGAAGCCCAAAGGCGGCATCGCGGCATCCAGCAACAACGACGGCCCGCTTGCCAACTTCAAAACGGTGCAGACGATAGTGCGGGACCGCTGTGTGCAGTGTCACTCCGCTACGCCCACCGACGAAGTGTGGAAGGCGGCGCCTGTGGGCGTGATGCTCGACTCCCCCGAGCAGATCAAGCAACACGCCGAACGCATCAAGGCGCGCGTGGTCGTCGGCAAAACGATGCCGCTCGCGAACAAGACGCACATGACCGACGAAGAGCGCGAACTGATGTCGCGTTGGATTTACCAGGGCGCGAAGTTGAAGTGAGCGAGGTGTACGCGCGCCCTTGCTTCCGACGTTAGTTCCAGCTTTCGCACCGGGTAAAGGCCGCGCCCCAACACGCTGTGAACTCGTCGCACGTTGGCTTGGTGGTGCACTTGTCCAGCGCGGCACGCGTATCGTCGGTTGCGCCTCCGTAGTAGTTACATAGGCCATATCGGAACCGCGTGTTCTGCGGGTCATTGCAACGCTCCGCCTGGAAGTAACACGCTTCGACGAACTCCTTAACGCCCGGATCGGCGCCATGGGAGCTGCTCGATGTTTGAAGAACGTCCTCGAAACTCAGCAGGCAATCCCGTGTGGCCATAGTCTCCGCGATCGGCTTCGCGTCCCTGAACGTGATTGCGGCGCAACGGATGAGGTTGCAGCCCCGGGCGCTGTCGTCTCCGTTTCCGCGGCAGTCGCGCGTTCGTTTGTTGGCAGCTTCGCATGCGGCATCTACAGCTGCGGAATCGAGCGTCTGGCTAGGTGTCGAGGTCGCACTGCAAGCCACGACGAGCGCCGTGCTCAGCAAGAAGCGGAAAGTGGAAAGTGGAAAGTGGAAAGTGAAAAGTGGAAAGTGGAAAGTGGAAAGTGGAAAGTGGAAAGTGGAAAGTGGAAAGTGCATGGGCTACGGCGACGTAGTCGCTGATCTGCCCCGCTGCAAGCGCCGCCACTCGCCTCTCGAGCGCAAAGGGCAACCCGCTTGACGACACGCGTCAGTCCGAAAAGCCTCTTTCCAAACGCTCAAGAAAATTGCGTACCGGTAGCACGTCAATTCCGTCGTCTGAACGCAGCACCTCGTCGCCGAGGTAGACGACCATGCGGCGCTTGATCTTTCGTAGGCCAAAGCTGTCGGAAAATGCGCGGATCCCTTTGAAATGCTCGGGGCGAAGGCGTTTGCTTGCTTTTGCTTCGATGGCGATGCAAGCGGTGCCCTGCCACAGCAAGAAGTCGACCTCGAGCGCGTTGGATCCCGTCGGTGCCCAGTAGTTCCAATCGTCGAACGCATTTCGGTACGAACGATAGGTGCGTAGCAAATTGGCTATCCAACCTTCAAAGAGCGCCCCGCGCTCCTCGATGCCGACGGGTCCGAAGGTGTGCTTCGCGGCGCGAACAATGCCGGCGTCGACCCAATAGAGCTTCGGGTGTTTCTTTTCTTTCACGCGAAGCCGGCCCTCAAACGCCGGTAGCCGAAAGGAAAGCAGCGTGTCTTCGAGCACTTCGAGATAACCGTTGACCGTGCTGCGCGATACGCCCGCGTCTCGCGCCAGCGATGTGACGTTAAGAACTTGTCCGTGGAAGATCGCAGCAATGGGCAAGAAGCGCGCAAAACCTGGAAGGTTGCGCACAAGCGCTTCAACTTGGATTTCTTCGCGCAGATAGGTCTGCACGTAGGACTCAAGAACATCGCGCGATCCCCCTTCCGACCACACCAGCGCAATGGTTCCGGAGGTCAAAGTGCGCTCAAGATCGAAATCGCGACCGAGTTCCTCGGGAGCGAGAGGGAAGAGTTCGCGGTGCACCGCTCGACCTGCGAGCAGGTTCACGCCCGCCCGACGAAGCTTGCGTGCACTCGACCCGCTCAGGGCAAACAGGAGTCCACGCTCCTCGATGAAACGGTGCACCTCGTTGAGAAGGTGAGGCAGTCGCTGAATTTCATCCACAACGATCCGCGAACCACGGGGCAACGTGTTGAGGCGCTTCGAGAAGAGAGAAACGTCTGCGAGCAACGATTGGTAGAGGTGCTCGTCCAAGAGGTTGATGGTGTGCGCACTGGCAAATTGCTTTTTGAGCCACGAGCTTTTCCCAGTTCCTCGCGGACCCAGAAGAAAGAACGATCGCTTCGGTATCTCGAGAAGCCGCGAATAGGCCATGTTACCTTGTCGTCAATTATCCGGGATAAACGGCGGCAAGGCAACAGCAACCGCCGGGGGCCGTCAGGCCCCCTCGTACATCGCTTCGATCTCTTTCGACCACACGTCGTTCACGACCTTGCGCTTCACCTTGAGCGTGGGGGTGAGCTCGCCGGTGTCCATCGAGAACGCACGAGGCAAAACAGTAAACTTCTTTACCTGTTCGACGCGGGCAAACTCTTTGTTCACTTCGTCGAGGCACTTTTGAAGCTCGTCGCGAACCAACGCGCTGTGGTGCAAGTTCGCCACATCCTGGACGTTGTGCTTCGTCGCGAATCGCGCTGCAGCGTCGGGCTCGAGGGTGATGAGCACGGAGAGGAACTTGCGCCTGTCGCCGATCACCACGGCCTCGCCAACGAGTGGGTGGTTCTTGAGCGCACCCTCGATGTTCTTCGGGGCGATGTTCTTTCCGCCGGCGGTGATGATGATCTCTTTCTTGCGACCGGTGATGGTGAGAAAGCCATCCTTGTCGAACGCGCCGAGGTCGCCCGAGTGGAGCCATCCGTCGATAAGCGTTTCAGCGGTCGCCTCTGGTTCTTTGTAATAACCAAGGAAAACGTTTTTGCCCCTTACGCAAATTTCGCCATCGTCGGCAATCTTCACTTCGACGCCAGGCACCGTTTGGCCGACCGTTCCAAATCGCACTTTGCCGCGCATGTTGAAGGTCGTCGGCCCCGTGTCTTCGGACTGGCCGTAAACTTCGTTGATGACAATGTCGAGGGTCGCCATAAATTCAAGGACTTCCTTGGCGACAGGTGCGGCTCCGCTCACGTGCATGCGACCCGCGTCGAGGCCGATGGCGGCCTTGACCTTTGAGAAAACGAGCTTGTTCGCGACTGCGTACTTGAGTGAAAGGACAAATGGCAAGTCTTTGCCGTTGGCTTTGAAGTCACTCACATCGCGTCCGACAGCGCGCGCCCATTTTGCCAATTTGGCTTTTGCGCCCTTGGCTTCGCCGAGCTTGGCGGAGAGACCTGCGTGGAACTTCTCCCAGATGCGCGGCACGCCGAAGACCAAGGTTGGGCGAACTTCTTTCAGGTTTTCAGGGAGCTTCTCGAGGGATTCGGCAAAGTAGAGCCGCATGCCCGCGGTGATGTGCCCGTGGATCGAGAACATCTGCTCTGCGATATGTGACAGCGGAAGATACGAAAGCGCGCGATCGGAGGACGTAATGCCCGTCATCTGCAACGCAGCCTCGGCCGTCCACGCGACGTTCTCGTGGCTCAGCATGACGCCCTTCGGCGGGCCGGTCGTGCCCGACGTGTAGATGAGCGTTGCGAGGCCCTCCGGCTTCAGCGCGTGCATCCGTTCGAGCACGCGCGCATCAGCGAGGTCGTCACCCTTCGCAAGAAACTCAGCCCAGGTCATGCACATGGGGTCGTCGACCGTTGCGCCCTCCATCAGGACGACGTGTGTGAGCAGCGGAAGGTTGTCGCGCTCCTGCTTGACCTTCTCCCACTGCGCGGCATTCTCGACGAGCACCACTGGGGATTCGGCGTGGCCAATGATGTATCGAACCTCCGACGGTGAACACGTCGTGTAGATACCCGCGGGAGCTCCTCCCACCGTCATGATGGCGACATCCATCACGATCCACTCAGGGCGGTTGAAGCCCAGGATTGACACGGTGCTACCTGGTTCGCATCCGAGCGCGATAAGCGATTTGGACGCGCGCATCACGAGCCGTGCGTACTCGCTCCAGCTTGTGGGGACGTAGTTGCCTAAGCGCTTGACGTAGTACGCAGGCGACGCTGGCTGTTGTTTCGCTTGTTCGAAGAGGCGGGCGGGGATGGTGGGGGCGAGCATGGCCGCCGAGCGTAGTGGAGGTGGGCGGTGGGAAAAATGGTCAAAGATTGAAAAATCACACCTTCTCCACACTGACGCGCGTCGCGTGCGCGGCCAACGCTTCGAGATCGCCAAGATCCG
>CAMBEV010000163.1 GCA_945865595.1 Nannocystis exedens
AGCTCGCCAAAGACAAAGTGCTCATGGGCTCCGAGCGACGGTCAATGGTCTTGACCGAAGAAGAAAAGTGGAACACCGCGATCCACGAAGCCGGCCACGCCGTCGTGATGATCGCCAATCAAGACCACGACCCCGTTCACAAGGTCACGATTATCCCCCGCGGCCGGGCGCTCGGCATGACGATGCACATGCCGAAGGGCGACGTTTTGAACCGCACCAAGCAGCAGTTCGAGGCGCAGATTGCTTCGGCTCTCGGTGGCCGCGTTGCTGAAGAAATCTTCTTCGGCAAGCTCTCGACCGGCGCCTCAAACGACATCCGCCAGCTCACGACGATTGCACGCGCAATGGTCTGCGAGTTCGGCATGAGCGACGCCCTCGGCCCACTCGCATACGGCAGCGAAGAGGGTTCGGTCTTCCTCGGCAAAGACTACACGTCCAAGCAGCAAGACTACTCCGAGCAAACCGCACGCGAAATTGATCAAGAAGTGCGACGAATCATCCAGGTGCAATACGATGGCGTTCGCGTCCTACTTGCCGACAAGAAAGACCGCGTCGAAGCCATCGCCACACACCTGATGGAACTCGAAACGCTCGACGCCACTGAGCTCAAGGCCATCTTCGATGGTCAAGAGATCCCGCGCAAAGAGCGCTACGCCGTTCCTGCGACTTATGCCGAAAAGGACAAGAAAGAGAAGGACAAGCGCCGCGTCGCCAGCATTTTCGGCAGCACGCCGAAGCCTGTGACATCGTAAACCCCCTCATGAAAACACTCCAGACCATTTGCACAAGCACCTTGACCGTCATCTTGCTTGCCTGTTCCGGTGCTCCCTCCGGCGCGTCCGACTACTGCAAGAAGGAGCAACAGTGCCGCGGCGGCAACGATGTCGACGTCGCCGCTTGCGAAGCCGAATTCAGCGGCGCGCACAAGGTCGCAGCAGCCTACGACTGCGCAGCGCTGTATGACGCGTATGTCGAGTGCATCGGCGCCAACAGCACGTGCGACAACTCCAAGCTTGGCACCGGCGACGCGTGCAAGGGGCAGAAGAAGTCGTACGACGGTTGCGTCGAAGTGGCGTCAGCGATTCGCTGAGAGCGGAGCGCCAACGCTTCGAACCCGTCTCAGGGCTAAAGCCCCTCTCGGAGCCGGCCGTTTTACTGCACCATGGGCCACTGGCGGTGGGTCGCGGGGCGTGGGGTTGCGGGGGTAGCCCTCGTGGAGGCCCCATGGCGTGCACTTGCAAAAGAGACCCAGTGCCGCTTCATGGCAGGCCCGACGTGGAACCGTGCGTACGCCCGAGCCTTCTCGTTCGATGTCGACGTTCGCGCGCTGTACTTCGGTTCGCATCTCGCGGCGGTCGCCGCCTTCCGTGCCGAAAACGGATCGCGGACGCTTGAGGAAAACGAGCACTTCCCCGTGTGCGATGTCGCGGTCGATTGGTCGCTGCCCGGGGTCACAGAGGCTCTGCTGGACGGTTGGATGGATGGGCAGACCGAGCTCATGCTCTCGCGATTGCCCGCCGACGGACGCCTTGTCCGCACGCTTGAGTCGGTAGCGCGCGCGCGAGGAACCGATGTAGCGGTGTGTCGTTCACAGGGCGACGCGTTCATCCCCCTCACCGGGGGCGTAGAAACCGTGCGGTCGCTATTTTCAGGACGAGCGATCCGTCACGAGCGCAAACTCGAAGACAGCCTGCGTGCGCTCGGCAACGTCACGTTTCAGTGCGAAACACGGGTCTCGCAGTCGCTGCTCAGCGAAGCATTCGCTCTCGAAGCGGCGGGCTGGAAGGGTCGCGAGGGCGTTCCGATGGTCGCCGATCCCGCCACGAAGGCCTTCTACGAAACGCTCGTTGAGTTCGGTTGCCCCAACGACGAAATAGTACTCAACACATTACGTTTAGACGGACGCATGCTCGCCTTTGAACTTTCGTGCCGATCGGGGGGACGCATGGACGTCCTTAAAATCGGTTACGACGAAGCGTTCGCAGCACAGAGCCCAGGCAACGTGTTGCGCTGGTACGTCCTCGAGTCCGAGGCCGCAAAAGGTGACATCACAAGTTACCATTTAGGAAGACCCTCTCGTTGGAAGACGCGATGGGCAACCCAAATAGAGGACCTTGCGAGCGTGCGGCTCTATTCGGGCCTTGCGGGCAAAGCGCGATACTGGACCTCGATTGCCCCACGTCTATGGGCGAAAGAAAACCTGCCCGAGGTCGTGTCGGTAGTGCGCACGATCACCGGTCGCGCCGCACCTCCCGCCTTTCACCCGCGACGCCCAAGTCTAGCGCCGGCTGCGCTGCGCCTCGTTGCCCCGCCGACCATCGACGACTCACCTGAGAGCGCGAGCGCTATCGCGGTTCCGGAGTCAGGAGTTCGGCGCACCGGGGAAGCATACGAAGTACCGGCAGAAAAGAAGGCGCGGGACGCTGGATAGCTATCGACAACGGTCACCAATGAAACGAAGGCAGCTGCACGCTGCCGCCCGTTCCTGCAGGAACGTTGCTGACCGGTTCACCAGGTCGAAAGATGAAGTAGCCGCCAACCGCGAGGCCGGCCGCCGCCACCGCTCCACCCGCCACCCAAACCCACGCCGGGACGCCGCCCTTCGGGGGTGATTGCCGCGCTGGGACCGAAATCGGCTCACCCAACCCGGCTCCAACCGATGGCTTCACCGCTCTCTTCTCGGGCGCAAGTGTAACTCTTACGGTGACATTTTTCTCTGCGCCGAGGACGAACGTCTGAATGTGTTCGAGGTAGCCGCTCTTACTCACCTTCAGTCGCCGTTGACCCGTGTCGAGTCGCACGGGCGACGGAAAAGGAACTTGACCATATGACTCATCGTCCACAAAGACTTCAGCCCCTGCCGGATCGACACTAAATGTAACATTGGAAATAATGTTTTCAGACGCTGCGACCGCACTTTCAGCGGCTACGAGGTCTTCGGGCGAGGCCGAACATCGCGCCTCCGCGAGATAGCGCCGCATGAAGTCTTGCGTGCGGGCGTAGCGCTTGAGGCGGTTGTGGGTCGCCGCGATGTTCCAGAGCAAGCGGGCGTCGCGGGACTTGTCGTACGCGGACTGAAATTTGACGATTGCGCTTTGAAAGTCTTGATTCGTAAACAGCAATTTCCCCGACTCGTAGTCTGCGCGGGCACCCCCCTGAAGACTCTCACCGAGAGGCGGTGGCATCGCTCCACAAAGTCCGTCAGCCGATGCGCGTCCGACCAGCAAAAATACAACCACCGCCGAGGCCAATACCCATGACGACGGCAGGCGTGCAGAAGAGCGAAGGGCGCGCATCCGTTGATTATCTTCGAATCGTAGCGGAAGTGCTTACTTTATCGGAATGTCAAGCGCGTTGACGGGTGCGCCCACGGCAGGCGTCACCGTGCTCTTCGGGGAGGCGCTTGCGGCACTCGCCACGGCGGCCACCCGCGCAACCGGACGGGGAGGAGCTATCCGCCGAGGCCGCCACGCCGATGCGGAAGGTACCGCCGCCGATAGAGCAGGCGCCACCGCGACGGGCTGTGGTGCAATGGACTCCTCGTCCGCCTTGATCACGTTGACTGCGTGCGAGGGAAGCGCTGGGGATGCCGCGACGGGATGATCGGGAGCTGCCATTAGGACATCGGCTGCCCGCACACCGACAAACGCCAGCACGGCCGATAGCGCGAACGCCGCACCGAACGCCGCATAGCGGTGGTTTCCAACCTTGGCGCTCATGAGCGCCACCAGCGACGGCGCTTGCCATGAATTGGGGGTGTCGTCGGACAGACCCCGCGCATTTTTGGTCGGCCGATCGCTGCCGAACCCCGCCTTCACGACGTCTTGCGTTGGCGCGTCGGGGCCGTCTCTCAGCTGCCGGCGAGCAGCTTCGCCCTGCGCCATGAGGTGGAGGGCCCCGCTTATACGGGCACTTGATGCTTGCCCCTGTAGAGGACACACCTCCGCGAGGTCTGCGACCAATTCGGATATACTTTGATACCGGCCCTTCAATGAGTGCACAAGACAGCGGTCAATCACCTTGCGTATCGACTCCGGCACACCTTCGGGCAGCCGATTCGACGGAGGCTCCGACCGAAGCACCGAGGCAACCACCTCGGGCAAGTTGCTCCCCCGGTACGGCGGCTGACCTGTGAGCAGCTCGAACAGAATGATGCCGAGCGACCATATGTCGGTCCGTGCATCGACGTCCTTGGGCGACGTCAGCTGCTCAGGCGACATGTAGTAGGGCGTGCCCATCAGCGTGTGCGACGTCGTGAGGCCCTGCGCTAATGCGCCGATATCCTTCGAGATGCCAAAGTCAAGCACCTTGACTTTTAGCTCGCCGCTCGACTGCCTTGCCAGAAAGAGATTCGCCGGCTTGAGGTCGCGGTGGATGATGCCAACCGCATGGGCCTCAGCGATGGCTTCACAGGCTTGAAGCACGTACCCAGCGGCCTCTTCGGGGCGTAGCGCCCCTCTCTCTCGCAGAGTGCGCCTGAGATCGATGCCCTCGAGGTACTCCATCACGATGTAGGGAGCTGCGTTCTCAAGGACGCCCACATCGAGTACGCGCGCCACATACTCGCTTCGAATCTTCGCGGCCGCCTTCGCTTCGCGCGAAAAGCGGGCGGTCACTTGGTCGTCGCCTAGCACGCTAGAGCGCAGAAATTTGATAGCCACTCGATGCTCGAGTTGCAGGTGCATCGCGCACACAACCAGACCCATGCCACCTTCGCCGATGATCGACTCCACGCGGTACTTGCCCGCTACGACCTCGCCAACGGCGACCGAGGACGCAAGCGCTGCGGGAGAATCGGAGGTCATCGCTCTTCATGAGCGGATCTTCGGCGGTATGCTTGAGGTGTTGGTGCGAAGAAGGCTGCCTATGCGCCAACTGAGGGCTTACCGGCCGTCAGTTGCCAATTCCGTAGCGAACGACGCGGCCGTCCGACGTACCGATAAGCAACTCATTGAAAGTCGCGCGGACCGCCGTTGCGGTCGTGATCGACCCAATTTGCGTGAACGACCACGGCAACGTGGTCGACTTTTCGCTCGCAAATACGCCGCTCGTCGTCGCCAAGTAAAAGAGTTCAGGGGTGGACGCGATGGTCTCCGGCCACTCGGTCGATCCGAGTGTCGCCGTTGATCCATAGTCGGTGATGGCCCAGGAGCCAGTCTTTCGCGCGGCTTGGCGCAACCGCCCCCCTCCGCGATCAACGAGCCATACAAGGTTGTCAGAAGCGCCCTTCATGGAAAGGATCTGGTGGCTTGCATTGCTGTAAACAACATCTGGTGTGTTGCATTTTCCCACGCACGAAAGAACCCGGCCATCGGTGGTGCCAAGCACCACGCCGTAAACGTCCCAATGAAATGGCGCCATCGATCGCGCAACACCCTTGAAGCTTGCGAGGAGCTCGGGGGTGGGGCACGTCGCCGTGCCGCCCGTCACGCAGCGATAGACAAGGGAGTCCCCGTTCCTGGACTCACTCCAGACAACGGCGGGATTGGGCACTTCGTCAGTGACGGCGAGCGCATTCAGCGAAGCCCCCGGCCGCATGATGAGCATCTCCCGGCTACCACCCGTGCCGAAGTCGAAAAGGTCGATATTTCCGGCTTCTTGGCCTCGGGCGACGAGCGCACCGTCTCTGGCCCAGAGCTTCCATCCCGTCCCGCTCGCGGCACGTAACGTTGCGTAGCTGAGCTGCGTGCGGTGGAAGCTCTTGATCTCACCCGTGTCGAGACCGAAGCGAAGTTCATTCGCGCTGTCCCAAAGTGACATCACCGCACTTCCCTGCGGCAACAACACATCGGTGGCCCCAGAAACGCTGACACCACCGTCGCCATAGGGGATCACGACGCCCGCATCGGAATCGCTTGGCGCATCGGCCGCCCCGTCGACCGCACTGGCGCCATCAGGTGCACCCCCATCGATCGCAAGCTGTGGCCTGATCATCCTGCCGTTCACAACAGTTGCCCCACCGCACGGAGGGATCGCGACGGTGCGCGTTTCGCATGTCCCCACCACGAGAACGCCCGCTACCCGTACGGCACCACAGGCAGCAGCGGGCAGCGCGACCCGGCCGCTGCCAAGCGCGCGGAATCCCTCGACGCCCTCAGCCAAGGGCACGACGCAGGGCCCTTCGCCGCACACGCCGTCGGTGCGACTTGCGACGACAAGGCCAACGTTGAGGCCGGCGGAACCGCTTGGTAAAGCCACGGTACAATCATTGTCAGGCGCTATCGGCGCTGCGCCCGCGAAGCACGCCGCAACGTCGATGCAAGCGCCTTCCCCCTTGGGACTGCCCCCGCCAAAGACGTCACCGTCTCGATAGACAGGCAAATTGACGACGTCCGCGCTCGCACAACTGCCTGCGACGCTCGATTGCCCATCGGGGCACGTCGCCGCACCGTCTGCCAACCAGTCAAGCGGCAGCCGCACGAGCTGCGTTTCACCTTGCGGGATCACCGCGTTGGCGTCGCGGGCAATTCTCGCTTGAGCGCCCTTGTAACCCACCGCTCGCAGCTGAACGCGTTGCCCTGCGAGGCCCCCTTCGACGACGGAAATCGTCAGCGGAAGCTTGGTTGCCGTCTCACCGATGGTAAAGCGCTTTGACGAAACGAGTTCGCCGTTCAACCTCACCTCGACAGTCACGCCATCGAGGTCTTTGCCCGCCACGAGATCGCTCGTGATGGCGAGCATCAAGCCGCCCTTTTGTCTCGGCGAACACGAGGCCAAGACCACCGAGGCCAACACGAAGGTTCCGAGGGTTCTCAAGATTCCTAAAACGTAACCGAAGAGGGTCGATCGCGGCGCGAAACCTGCAGCCGATAGAACATGCCTACCGAAGCTGCGTCGGGTCGACCCCCGCCTTCTTCAACTCGTCATACAAGTTGACCGATTTGGCACTCGCGCTCTCCGGGTCGCGCCCCACGCCCGGCGCCAACTGCAGTTCCCGCCGCTCACCTTCGCCCGCGCGCATGGCGTGATCGAGCCTCCGGACCATGGACTCAAGGGCCACGTCGGACTCCCGTGCCGAGGGCGAGGCGGCAGGAACGGCACTCGCCGCAACGACGGGCACAACCACGGGCGCGGCAATGGGTGCCGTGACGGACGAAGCGACGTGCGGCGCTGCCACCGCTTCCACGGGTCCCGCTGCGAGCAGTGGCACTGCCAACATGGGCGGCGCGGGCGACTCGGCTATCTCCGGCGCGGCCATCGGTGCGAGATCGGGAGCGTCGACACGCGGGCGGGCGACACGCGCACCGACAAGCATTCCAAGACTCGTGAGCACAACGGCCGCACCGATAAGCGCACGCTTGCCTGCAAGGGGATGGCCCCGCGCAATCGACCCGGCTTGCCATGCGGCCCCCGTCTCGTCAGACGGCCTCGTCTGCGGACTGCGCCCGAACCCCGCCATGTCGAAGACCTGCGTCGGCTCGTCAGCAACCTGTGAACGCTGCGCGCGAGGCGCATCTCCCTTGGGCGTGGTCTGAAGAACGCTGCGTATGCGCACGCTTGACGCATGTCCCTGCGCCGGACACGCCTCCGCGAGATCCGTAACCAATTCGGCTACATTTTGACACCGGCCCTCCAGCGAGTGCACAAGGCAACGGTCAATCACCTTACGTATGGACTCAGGCACGCTTGCGGGCAGCCTGTGCGATGGCGGGCTCGACCGAAGTACGGCGATCACGACCTCAGGCAGCGTGCTCCCTCCGTACGGTGGACGGCCGGTGAGAAGTTCAAACAAGATGACGCCGAGCGACCAAATATCAGTGCGCGGGTCGACATCCCTTGAGGAGCTCAACTGCTCGGGAGACATGTAAAAGGG
>CAMBEV010000164.1 GCA_945865595.1 Nannocystis exedens
CAGCGCAAAGAGCGCATCGGCACCGGCCGGAAATGCGCGCTGAACGAGCGCTTCGAGATAGCAGGCCCGAAGGAAGTTCGCTGACTTGTCGGTCTTCGACGTGTCGGTTGCCTTCTTGAGGACCTCGGCCATGTTCTCCTCCGTCGCGACCCATGCAACTGCGGAACACGCTTCAATGCGCGACTGCTCTTGTTCATGCGGATCTTCAATGTGCTTGACCAAAATTGGATAGGCCTTCGGATCGCCCCACTCGGCGAAGCCCTGAGACGCACCCGCGCCGAGGCTGCGAAGCACCATGCCGAGGACCGTTTGGCCGCCCTGCTCGAGCGACTCCCATGACGCATTCACCTTTTGTGGACGACGCTTGATCTGTTTCTCGAGCACGGACCACGCACTCGGATCTTTGGTTGCCCCAAGATAACGAAGCGCGCTCTGCGGCACTTCCCACTCCGGTGGGAACTGCAACACGCCATCCTTCGGAAACGGCGCATTCGGATCGGCCCAGGCCTTCAGCTTCGGAAGCGCGGCCGCAGATTTCACATGCGACAGAAAGCGCAGCGCATTGGCGTGAGGATAAAGACGACCGCCCGGGCGGCCTGGGTCGCTCCAGTTGAGCGCTCCTTCTTCGGCCGCCTTACGAAGCTCTGGCAGCTTGTCGTGATTGAGGATCGCCAAGTCCGCGAGATAGCGGGCGGCTGTCACGCGCTCTGCGTCTTTCGCCGTGCCCTCAGCGTGTTCCCGCGGGAACTCTTTCCCGTCGTACAGCTTGAGCGTGTCTTGCTCGAGGCGCCAACCAAGCGTGTCCGCGGCGCGAACGTCGCCGATCTCGGCGAGACGCAACGCCGCTTGAACCTTCCACGCGGGCTTTGGATTGGTCTTGATGTACCCGTAGAGCGCATCGCCACCGCGCGGATCTTGCAACTGTTCAATCAACTTGAAGATCGCACGCGTCTGCGGCTTCTCTTCCTCGGGCGCCTTGCTCACGGTCTTGAGCGCCAGCACGAGCCCCTTGGTTCCGACGCCGTTTTGTAACGCTTCGAGTATCTTTTCGCGCGAGTCTTTGTCGGCCTTGGCGAGCGCACTGAGTAAGGGCTGAATCGACGCCTCGTTTGCAATGCGACCGAGGCCAACGGCGGCTTCGCGCGCGACTTCAACGGTCTTGTCATCCACGAGCTTGGTCAACACGGTGATCCATTTGGGATCCCCGTTCGAAGAGAGCGCGATCGCGACGAGCTGACGAAGGCCCGGCGTGTCGTCGCCCGCGAGCGCGGCAAGCTTGTCGAGCGACACGAGTGACGCGAAGACCTCGGGGTCGAACGCGCGATTCTGATCGAGCCGCATGACCGTCGAGAGGTGCCCAAGTTTGTATTCAACGAGGCACGGGTCGAACGCCTGCGACTCCTTCAGAACGGTTAGCGCCCAACAAATTTGAGGCTTATCGCTTGCGTCAGCGTCCTTGAGCGCTTCGAGTAGAGGAGACTTCGCGGCGTCAGCTGTGGGCGTTCCGTATTCGACGAGCGCCATTGCCGCGGTGCCGCGAATGGCGTGTTCCTTCGATTTGACACCTTCGATGATCGATTTAAGACCCTCGGCGTCTTTCTCCCATGCCAATTGGGCAAAGGCTTCTTGGCGCGAGTGGACATCGCGTTCTGGAGCGGCCCACTTGCGATACTCGGCCATGCGCTCTGCGAGCGGCATGACGCCAATCTTCACTTTGTCTTTGGCGACCTGTTCGGGCGTCGGGGCGACAGGTCCGGTCTGGTTGAGCGCTGCGGCGGCAATGATGGCACCCACAAGGGCAGCGGCACCAATGCCAATGAGCACAGGCTTAGCGCCGCGCTTGGTAACAGCGGCTTCGTCTTGGTCGAGATTATCGTTCATGGGCGACCTCTTGGCAGGGCGGGCACGATACTGCCGAGGCCACAGAAAAGCAGCGTAAAAGTGTGAATTTTCGGGCAGCTTAGCCTAATGAGAACCGTCATCGTCGCTGCGGGCATCGTCATTGAAAACGGACGCGTGCTGCTCACCCAACGCAAGGCCGGCGCGCACCTTGAGGGTCTGTGGGAATTTCCGGGTGGCAAAGTGGCCGACGGCGAAGACCCCCGCGACGCCCTGATTCGTGAGTTGCATGAAGAAATCGGAATCAACGTGCGCGTCGGCGACGTCGCCGAGGTGACGTATTTTCGCTACGAAGAGGCGCAAAAAGCCGTCCTTTTGCTCTTTTACTTCTGCGAACGGACGGCCAACTCCCCTGCCCCGGCGGCCATCGACGTCGCAGCGCTTCGTTGGGCAAAGGCCGACGAGCTCGACCCGGCGATCTTTCCGCCCGCGGACGTCGACGTGCTCAAAAAGGTGCGCCTGCGACTGTCGACGTGATCATTGCCGGCCCGCGATGAACTTGGTTTAGCCTCGTGTCCCGCGGCACTGGCCGCGAGAAGGAAGTGGATCATGAGGGGTACATATTATTCAGGTGCGATCGCGCTGGTCGTTGCCGTCGGGTGTTCGTCCTCCACCTCGCCCTCCGCCACCGATGGCGGGACGAGCACCGATGGCAGCACGAGCGCCGATGCGTCAACGGCCATTAAGCGCGCCATAAATGGCGATTGCCCAAGCAGCACGTCAACCTGCACCCAGGCGGAGTTCGACGCCCACATCAGCTGCGCCACAACGCAGTGCGACGCCGAGTACCAAGAGTGCCTCGGCCCGAACTACAAGAACCGCACGTTCGGCGGCAAGTGCGCAACGCTTATCGCCTGCGTCACCGCGTGCATCTGCGGCGATGACGCGTGCGAGCAGGCTTGCGGCGCTCCGCAAGGCGATTGCATGACCTGCATCGTCACCGCTTCCCAGTGCACCAGCTCGAAGTGCACGATCCCGAAGTGCATGCAGATGGACGTCAACGGAACCGATGGTGGCGCACCCAAGACCTGCGCTGACTTAAAAGCATGCTGCGACTCTACCGCCGACAGCGCCAAGAAGGCCGGCTGCGACGCCGTATACAACGCGGTCAAAGGGTTCGGTGACATTGCGTGCAACGCCAATTACCAATCGCTGGTAGCGCAGGGCATCTGCCATTGATCACCACACGCCGCACGCTCGTTAGGTCCACGAGCGTGCATTGATTGGCACTACTGCGCCCACGCCTCGACGCGCGCGCGGCCGCCACCGGGCAGGTTGCCATAGCGAAGATCAATGCGGCGAATCACGCGGCGATCGCCGGGAAGGTCGATCTCGCGACTCATCGATTGGCGATCGAAGACCAGGCGCGTCGGCGGCGAGAAGCTAGAGCCGTCGCCAAAAGTGATCACAATATTGTACATTTCAAGCGCGCTGCCCTCGACGACAAACCGGACGCGGCGAAAGACGCCATCGTCGGCCCCGACAGGCATCGTGTCGTGATCCATGACGCCGTGTACGGTGCGCTCACCGAGCTTCTTCCAGCCCGCAAGCGGTGGCACTTCGCCGTCCATTGGCCGCCCTGGCGGACCAGCCTGTGGCCCCGGTCGCGCGGCGTAGGGCCCCGGATGTGGGTGGTGACGCGGGCCGGCAGTGACGCGCGCGAAGCAGCCCGTAAGCGCTACAAGCAGAATGGCAAAAGAAGCATGTGTGCGTGACATTTGTGAAATCCTCCAGTGGAACGCGATGGTATTGCAAACCGGGGGCAGAGCGAAATCTGTTGGAATACCAAGACCGAATCCTTGGCTATAACGAGGGCTATGCCTCCATCAAAAGCATCGGTCCTTCGGTCTCTCTCCCTCGTCGGGTTCGTTTCGCTGCCTGGCCTTGCGGGTCTTGCCAGCTTCGCTTGCGTTGGCGCTCTGTCGGCGTGTCACCCGAAAAGTGCGTCGGTAAATCCCTTACCCGACGGCAATTCCCTGACCGCGATCTCGGTTCGACCCGGGGAATCCGCGCCTCGACCCGACGCCCAGCCGCCGCCGCCGCCGCCGCCGCCTAATCCGCCGAACGAAGGCGCGATGCGCACCGAAGACGAACGCAACTCGGTGAGCGTGTTTCGCTCTGTCGCGCCATCGACGGTTTTCGTCACCCAAAAGCGGCTTGTGGTGGACCCGTGGGAGGGCACGCAGAACGAAGTCGACTCAGGCTCGGGCTCGGGCTTCATTTGGGACAAGAACGGTTACATTGTGACGAACTTCCACGTCGTGGCGGGTGCGCAGTCACTCACGGTCACGCTCCGCGATCAGCAGGTCTACGAGGCCAAAGTGGTCGGCCTCGAGAAGCGCAAGGACATCGCCGTACTCAAGATTGCGGCACCCGCAGACCAGCTTGTTCCCATCGAGGTGAGCCACGTCAGGCAAGCCCTTGAAGTGGGCCAGAAGACGATCGCGATTGGTAATCCGTTCGGGCTCGATCACACCCTCACGACGGGCGTGATCAGCGCGCTTGGCCGCCAGGTTCAGGGCGCCGGCGGCGTCACGATTCGAGACATGATCCAAACCGACGCGGCTATCAACCCCGGCAATTCTGGGGGTCCGCTGCTTGATTCGTCAGGCAAATTGATTGGTATGAACACGATGATTGTCAGCGGCAGCGGCTCGTCGGTTGGCATCGGCTTCGCCGTCCCTGCATCGACCATCGCGCGCGTGGTGCCCCAGCTCGTCAAGAGCGGACGCGTCGACGAGGTGGGGATCGGCGTGGGCATCGACCCGAATCAACATTGGGAGCGGCGCTTTGGTCTGCGGGGGGTCCTCATTCTGTCGGTCAACAAGGGCTCGTCCGCTGACAAGGCGGGCCTGCGCGGCACACGGCGCGTTGCGGGGTCGCGCATCGCCCTCGGCGATCTCATTGTCGGCATCAACAACAAATCGATCAACGACTATGACGAATTGTACAACACCCTCGACGATCGGAAAGCGGGCGAGAAAGTCACGCTGAAAGTTCGCCGTGGCGACGAAGTCGTTAACGTTCCGATAGAACTCGTCCAACTTGAGTGACGGCCCTTATGTGTGCGAGCATCCGCAGCGAGCATGTCGTTTCGCATTCAGGTTGCGGCGGAAACCAACGTGGGGATGAAGCGTCCTCACAACGAGGACAATTTTGCCATCGTCGAGCAGCACGGCCTCTACATGGTTGCGGACGGGATGGGCGGGCACGCCTCGGGTGAGATAGCGAGCAAGATGGCCGTCGACGCCATCGCTGAGTTCTTTGCGACCACGGCGGAGGACACCGAGAAAACCTGGCCCTACAAAATGGACCGCGCGCGCGGTTACGAAGAAAACCGACTCGTCGTTGCGATCAAGCTCGCCAACCTGCGCATCTATGAACGCGCGCAACGCGACCGAGCCACTCGCGGCATGGGCACCACACTCGTGTCACTTTTTACCCTGTCCGATGGCATCTACATCGCGCATGTGGGCGATTCGCGCGCGTACCGTGTTCGCAATGGGCAGCTGACCCAACTGACCGAAGACCATTCGTTGCTCAACGACTACATCAAGATGCGGCGTTTGACGCCCGACGAGATCGCGAACTTTCCGCACAAAAACGTGATCACGCGCGCGCTCGGCATGAAGGAGATCGTCAAAGTCGACACACGGTTCGAGATCCCCGAAGTCGGCGACGTCTATGTGCTCTGTTCGGACGGCCTCGCGGGACCCATCAGCGACGCAGAAATTTGCGAAATCGTTTCTGGCACGAGCGATCTTGAGGCTTGCGCATCGCAGCTGGTCGCGCGCGCAAACAAGAACGGTGGGCCCGACAACATCACCGTCGTACTCGCACGCTTGGTACCCTAGAAGGAGCCGCAGTGGGTTGTGTATGACGGGCCGAGAAGCAGCGAGACAGATTCAGGCCATCGCCGAGGAACTAGACGGCGTCGCCAGCGTGCGCGACCAACAGGCCCTTCGCGAGCTCGTCCACGAGTCAGCGCATGCGCGAGACGAAGAGACACTGCTCGGGTTGGTGAGCGAGGCGAAGACGATCCAGCAATTCTGGGAGAAGCGAACCGAGAGCATGGTTCAGGTGGAGCCGTTGCGCCGTTGGGACAAGTAGCCACGGGCATGGCTATGCCGTCAACCAAATTGACGTTTTTTACCGGTCGCCCCTTAGGGTGAGTTCGACCTTCCAACGCTCCCCGTCGACGAGCGGCTGAAGCGGCACGGCATCGAGCGCAAGCGTTCCAACTTCGGTGACCTTGGCGCTGAGGCGCACCGGCACGACGTCGCCCGCGGCCCGCATCGACGACGGCGGCACGGGCAACGTCACTTCAATCGGCGCAAGCTCGTCGAGTTCGCCCGCAGGCCACCGCTGAAGAAGCGTGCCTGCAACGTCCGCCCTGCGGGTTGCGGATGCGAAAAACCGGAAGCGCACGGGCTCGCCGATCACCGCACCGAACGCCTCGTCGGGAACGCGCGCATCGGAGCCCTCTTCGAGGCCGAATGGCGCAATGCAGTAAGCCGCAATCGGGACTTCGAGACCGGGTACTGCGGGCACCGAGCTCTCGATACCCACATAGTATGACTTCGCCGTGCCACCGCGAATGCGGATGCCTCGGCCGTGACGCGAGAGTCCGTAGTACGCGGCTCCACGTGCGACCGCCAAATCGAGATCGACGTGCGAAAGCGTGCGCACCGCTGTGCCGCCGTCGCTTGCAACCCACGACGAAACCGACTGCTCGATCCGCGCACGCAGCTCGGGCGCCTTCATCACGCCGCCATTGAAAAGTAACACGGTCGGGTGCAAATCTTGGCGTCCGAGAAACGCGGCGAGATGCTTGGTGATGGCCGGATCGGACGCGAACGGTAAACCAAGTTGAACAAGCGCTGAACGCGCGCGCGCGACCGGACGTGTGGATGCCTCGACGCTTGGGAAGAACCCTTCGAGAAGCAAGCGCGTGATCTCTTCGCGGGTGAGCTCGGTGCGGAGGCCGTTACCGATGAGCTTGGCCCCGCGCGCGGCGATGGCGATGGGGAACGTCTCGAGTGACGCGTCCTGCAGCAAGCGCTCTTTGCCAGCGCGGCACAGATGCACGAGGGCGCCCATCTGCCATTCGTCAACTTGTTTACCTTGTTCGCGCAACTTGCCCGCAACGGTGTGCGCGAGCGCGAGGTCCATGTTGTCGCCGCCCAGGAGAATGTGGTCTCCGACGGCCACACGTTCGAGTTCGAGCGAACCGTCTCTTTCAGTCGCAACGATCGCCGAGAAATCGGTGGTGCCCCCGCCAACGTCGATCACAACGATGACATCGCCCACGTTGATCGTTTTTCGCCACGTGTCTCCGGTCGCGGCGAGCCACGCGTAGAGCGCCGCTTGCGGCTCTTCGAGGAGTGTCACGTTCACAAGGCCCGCGGCGCGCGCGGCCTCAACCGTGAGTTCACGGGCCGCCGGATCAAACGACGCGGGCACTGTCAGCACAACGTCTTGATGTGCGAGGCACAGAGACTCGTCGGTTTGCGCGAACGTATGATCCCAAGCGTTCGCCAGGTGTTCGAGAATACGACGCGACGCCTCAACCGGAGAAATGCGCGTAACGTCGTCGACAGCCGCGCCAGGAGGAAGGATCGCGCTGCGGCGATCGACGCCCGGGTGACAGAGCCAACTCTTCGCGCTGCTGATCACACGATGAGGCGCTTCGCTCGCGCGCGCTCTGGCGAACTCGCCAACAGTCAACGTACTTTCCTTTGTCCACGGCAAGGACTGTGGCCCGTCGCTCTCATGCACGCAGTAGAGAAACGAGGGTAGAAGCGCACGCCCATCGACCTGACCTCGATCGACAAGTTGCGGAACGAGCAGCTGCTCGACCACCGGCGAT
>CAMBEV010000165.1 GCA_945865595.1 Nannocystis exedens
TTGAAAAGATCGTGCGCGAAGACTTGCGGGACCTTTCGCGCCTACCCGAGCTCAGTCAAGTCGAAATGCTCACGGCCCTGCTGCCCGAAAAAGTGGGTTCGCTCTTGAGCGTTCAGTCGTTGCGCGAGGATCTCGAAGTCGCGCATACAACCGTCCGCCGATGGCTGAACTATCTCGGAGAACTCTATTATCACTACGAGCTAAAGCCGTATTCGACGTTGATTGCGCGTTCTCTTCGCAAGGAGGGGAAGCTCTATCTGTGGGATTGGTCCGAGGTCGAACAGCCCGGTCCGCGGTATGAAAATCTCGTCGGTGGGCATTTGCTTAAGGCATGCCATTTTTGGACAGACACAGGTGAGGGCGCCTTCGAGTTGTTCTATTTGCGAGACAAAGAGAAGCGTGAGATCGATTTTCTCATCACGCGTGACCGTAAGCCTTGGCTGGCTGTCGAAGCAAAACTTGCGGACAGAGCGCCATCCTCGCATTGGGCTGCCTTTGCTCGGCACTTACGCAATATTCCGTTTGTTCAGCTTGTGGCCAAAGCGACCAAACCTAAGTGCCTTGGTCAGGGGGTGTTTGTTGCAGGGGCCGCGGATATCCTCTCCATTCTTCCGTGACGGTATCGGACATTTGTCGCATAAGATGCATTATGTAAACTCGAAAGAACTCGACGGGGCACGTTGGCCCCGCGGCGAGTAGCATGAGAGCGACTGGGCCATGGAGCTGCCTCTCTATTGCATCATCGGCGCCCGGCCAGTGAAGGGTGTGGCCACCGCTGACGGCGGGATGGATGTATTGGCGTATGACTGGACGACTGGCGAGTTTGTTCGCGCCATGGCCTACCTAACGACGCTCGTGCACCCCACCGACGAGGATGCCGAGTTTGTAGACTCGGTAGCGTTTGAAACATGTGTTGCCAACCTTCGGGCCAGCACTGCCACGCATACTGTCTATCTGCGGCACCACGATCTTGTGGGTCGGCTCCTCGCATACGAGAGCGCAACGGGCGAATTTCGTGAGCTTCTCAAAGTCGACCGACCCGTCGGCGAAAAGCTCTGGCGCGGATTTTATCTGACCTTAAGCGCTCACGTTGTCGGCATCTATTCCACGGCCCGCGGGCCGGTGTATTTTCAAGATGCGGTGAGGACGCCCCTGTCTCGCGCCCGAACCCGTGCCACTGTGCTTCGCGGCGTGTCACCCGGCGTGAACCGATTCGACCTGGAAGTCGCCGGCGAGACGGTCGCTCGCTTTGACTACACAGCACCAGAGTTTGGCCAGAACCCCTTCGACCCGTACGACGACGAAGAGATGGCTGATTTTTTTGTCTGGTTGACCGCTGGGATCTCGAACGGTTCACTCTTTGATTTCTACGTAGCCGATGGCGACGACGCCCGTTGGGATGAAGCCGCCCCCTCGCCGAGCCCTCCAAACCTGCGCTCGCAGCGCTGAAATGCGGCAATGGCTTCGTCCAAGTCGGGTTCCCCAAAGTCCGGCCACAACACGTCGGTGAAGTGCAGTTCCGCGTACGCGAGGCCGAACAGCAAGAAGTTCGAGATGCGGCGTTCGCCGCCGGTGCGAACGATCAGATCAGGGTCTCCCACCGCGAGGCTCGGCATCTCGTTGCGGAGCGCCGCGACCGAAATGTCACCGACATCGATCTCTTTCGTCGCGACCCGCGCGGCGAGCGTCCGGCACGCCTCAGCGATCTCTTCTTGGCCGCCGTAGCTGAGCGCCAAGGTCAGCGTCATGCCTTCGTTGTGCTCGCTCGCCGCGATCAGCCCGCCGAGCAACGTGCGGACAACGAGGGGTAACCGCTTGGTATTTCCGATCGCGCGAAGGCGGATGCCATTGCCGAGGATCTCCTCACGCTCGCCGACCAAGAACTCTTGCAGGAGCGCCATGAGCGCCTCAACTTCCCCGCCCGGCCTGGCCCAGTTTTGCTCACTGAACGCGTAGAGCGTGAGCGCACGAACGCCCTTTTCGCGCGCCGCTCGAACGGTGCGACGAACGGCCGCAGCACCTTCGCGATGGCCGTGGGGGCGTTCGAGCCCGCGCGCCGTAGCCCAGCGGCCGTTGCCATCCATGATGATGCCAACGTGATTCGGTAAGTTACCCAAGCGCATTCGTAACCAATTCTGACGGCTTTTCGCTGGCAACGCACCACAGCTGATGCGAAGCGCGAGTCGCCGCGACGTAGAGCGCATGGCGCGCTTGGTCCGTCACGGGGAACGACGACGCGTTGGTGTCGAGGAGGATGACCTCGTCGAACTCGAGGCCCTTCGTCTGCCGAATGTCGGTGACGTCGACGCCTGGATCCCACGTGAAGTCTTGTTTGGCGACCCGGCGAAGGTTCGGAACTTCGGCGCGAACGAGGCCATCGTAGTAGGCGTCTGCTTGCTGCGGAAATCGCGCAACGAGGGCTACATTTGTCTCAGGCTCGTCGAAGTAGAGCTGCTTGAGCGCATCGGCGATGAAGCCCACGGCTTCGCCGACCGACGTGAACCCAAATAGCTCAACGTTAGGTCCATTTCGCGGCGCGACGGGTTCGGCTTCGTGCGCGAGCGGCCCGAGCACCTTTCGCGCGAAGTCTGTGATTTCTGCGGTGGATCGGTAGCTGACCTGCAGCGGCTCAATGCTCATTTGCGAAACGCCGAGCGACGCGAGAAGGTCGCTCCAGTGGAACTCGCCACGCGTGTCATCGTCTTCGTCGAGCATGCGTTGCGCAACGTCGCCTGCGAGCGTGACGCAACGTTCTTTGCCCGTGAGGTCGATCATCACGCGCAGCTCGATCGGACCTGCGTCTTGCACTTCGTCGACGAATAGGTGCGCAATACGAATCGGCGTGTTGTCGACATCGACGAGAGGCCCGCGGAGCTTCTGCCAGATGCGCAAGAGCAGCGCGTGATCTTCCGAATCGAGCGTCGGCTGATCACCATCGCGATCGCCTTCGGCTCGGATGCGCGCCTGCTTGAGGCACCAAGCGTGGACTTGCTCGAGCCTTCCTGGGCCAAAGGATGCCTCGTCTTTGAACGCGGCAGTGAGCCGTTCGCGCGACGTGAGAATCTCGTCCCACACGGCAGTTACCCCGCGTGACTGGGTACGGAGCTCGTGGCCAAGGCGCTCAACGGCTCCGCGCGTCACTTCAGGCAATCGTGCCGCTGGGCCGATAGCTTGGCCGGCGCCTTGGAGGGTTCGCTTTCCCGCAAGCCAAGCCGCGAGAAGCGAAACGCGCACGTCGAGCGGTTGGTCGCCCGTGGCGCGCCAAGCGGCGACCACCGCTTCCCCGCCCTCCCACTTGCGCATCTGGTCAACCAACTTACCTTCTACTTCATCGGTAATGCGGTTGACGACATGATCGATCAACTCGAGCATGCGCCCGTGCGACTTTGCTCGCATGACAATGGGTGGCGTCTCATCGCTAATCGCCGTGGGCAATTTTTGGAAAAGTAAGTTGACCATACGGCGCGCGAAGCGGCCGAAGGTCGTCACGGGCACACCAGGCACGCCCAGCGACGGAAGCACGCGTGAGACGTAGTGAATCAATGCGTCGTTCGGCACGACCACCATCATGCGGTTCGGCGCAAAGCGATTGGGATCGGTGAAGCCGAGGTAGGCCACGCGATGCAAGCCCACTGTGGTCTTGCCGCTGCCTGCGCTGCCTTGAATCGCGACGAGACCGGCGCTTGGTTTGGCGATGAGCTCGAACTGCTTCGGGTCGAGGAGCGAAGCAATCTCAGGCAACATTTTGTCCTGGCGGATTTCGCCGTTCGCGCCCACGCCGAGTCGCGTTTCTTTCTTGTCGCCGAACTTCCGCTCGGTAACGAGTTTTGCAGAAAGCGTATCGACGCGCTTCCAAGCACCGTCGCGCGTACGAATGAACGTGCCCTGCGGTGCTGCGACGCGCAAGAGCTCTCCGTTCTTGATGGCCACGCTGCGCTTGAGGCGCACGACGCCCTCCACGATGCGATCGCCAAAGACCTCTTCGTAGTCGTCGCCCTCGCCGTAGCGATAGTAAACGCTACTGACGGGTGCGTTGCGCCAGTCGACGACGCGAATGCCTGCGCTCGGGTCAACGTAGGATCGCGAACCGATCAAAATGTCGCGGCGCTTGCCGTCCTCTTCGAGGCGCAAGTGACCGAAGTACGGCGCGCTTCGATCGAGGGTGCCCACGACACTCTTGCCTCGCTGCGCGCGAAGAGCACCAATGTGGTGCATCTGTTCGAACAACGAGGGAAGGTCTTCGGGCTTGGCGCATGCGATCTCTTCGCGAAGCTCGAGCATGCGCGCGTCGTCGACCACCTTGGTAACCGGCGCAACGGCCGCCGTTTCGATCGCGCGTGTGACCGTCGCGAGCAGCTTCAGCTCCTCTCGAACGATGCGCTGTCCCTCGGCATCGCCGTCTAGTCCTGCGACCTCGATTTCGTTCGCCCGCTGGTTCATGGAAACCAATGGTGATGCACTGCCCTTCCCATGGCGGCAACGAGAAACGTCGCCGTCGGCGTGCCTTACAGACCCAAAAGCGGACCCGTCCGCGTGTTCTTCGCGCGAACAACACCGCCTGCGCCGGCCTCGCCTGAAATCACCTTCGCAAGGTTGTCGAGGTTGACGTTCACGCCGAGGTAGACGCGGTTGTCCTGCGTCTTGTCGAAGATCCACGCTTCAGGACCGGCGACCTTGCCCTGTGCCGTCAGCATGTTGCGTCCCATGAAGTAGCCCACTTCGGCGGTGAACCACTCGTTCGCGTTGTAGTCGAGCCATGCGCTAAAATAGGTGCTCTGCCGAAACGTTGAACGATCTTCGATGCGTGTTACGCCAGGAATATCTTTGAACGTGTAGGCCCACTGATTGCCCAGCATGAAGAAGGCCGCGGGGCTCCACTTGCCCCACTCTTGCGCAGCCAGAAACACGAAAGACAGCGAGTCAGACATGTTGGCGACGCCGTTTGCTTGATCGGTGCAGCCGGTTCCGCCGAGACACTGCGGAGCGTACGGCGGAGGGTTGTTGAGCCCAGCGGTCGTATAGCGGTAGAACGGATGGGAGTAGGTCGCTGAGGTGAGCAGCAGAAGCTCTCCGCCAAGCACGTGTTCGAATCCTCTCGAGAGCTGGACGCCCATGCCGGGAGCAAGAAGCATCGTGCGCGCCTGAGACTCGGGCGACAGAGGAACGCCGACCTGCACGAACGGGTTCAGCTTGAAGCCGCCACCGAACGCTGGGACCTTCTTGTAGAAGAGCTGGACGGTCGCGTCGTTGAACCGCGGTTCGTTCCGAGTCGTCGTCGTGTCGCTGTTGGTGAACTCGTAGTTGAAGATGAGGCGACCGCGCAGCTGGAAGCTGTCATTGATCGTGAAACGCGGCAGCATCCAGAGCGATTGGTCAATTGTGACGTTGCGGTCAGGCTGCATGGCCGGAAAGAACGTGTTCAAGTTGGCCGACGTTTGAACGAAGATCTGCGTCCCTGAAAATCGCCGCACCGGCGGTTTCTTCGCCGGCTCGACGGGCTTCTTCGCCTCGTCTTTTTTCGGCGCCGTCGTTGCGGCTGGCCCTGCGGGTGCGCCTGCTGGTGTAGCAGGGCCGCCCACGGTCACCGTCGCTGTTGCAGCTGGCGGCGTGGTCGAACCATTGCCATCCTGAGCGGCAAAGCCCAAACTAGCCCACAGAAAAACCAGACCTGCAGCCCCTACCGTCCCCGACGCTCGCTTCACGGCACTCTCCTCATGACCGACCGTCTGAACCGGCCGAACGCGCGCACCAACACTGGTCCGCAATTCTCGCGACATAAACCCGCACTGCTGGACCGCGTCAACGCGTAAAACAGCGACGAAACAGAATTCTCGGGCATCGGGCACCACTCCTCTGCACGTATCGTTCCGCCGCCGAAACATCGAAAATGCGCGCTGAATGCGTTGCCGGCATAGGAGCGTTAGCCGACTGACGGCATCTGCCCGCGAACGTGTTAAGGTCGGAGCCCATGAGCGACGCCCCGTCCCAGTCAGAGATCACCGCTCTCCTCGGCCGCGGAACGACTTTCGAGGGCAAGTTGACCTTCGAGGGCACGGTGCGCATCGATGGTCATTTCAAGGGCGCTATCGCCAGCGACCACACGCTCATCATTGGCGATGGGGCAAACATCGAGGCTGAGATCGACGTCGCGACGGTGATCGTTCGTGGCGGCACCGTTCGCGGCAATATTCGGGCGCGAACTTCCCTCGAGGTACACGCGCCCGGAAGGGTGATTGGCAATATTCAGTCGCCGTCACTCTTCATCGACCGAGGCGTCGAGTTCGAGGGCACGTGCAAGATGGCGCCCGTGGAGTGATGGGGTCGAGTGACGGGGTCGAGTGACGGGGTCGAGTAAGTGGATGCGGCGATGAAGGCGACGTTGCTGTTCTTATTCGCTGCGATCACCGCGTGTGGTCGCAAATCCACCGCGTCGCCCCCGGCTGATGCAGCGACAACCGAATGGGCCGCCGAGCACGCCTTGCACGCGCGCGGCATGACCCTGCGTCACGGCGGGTCCGGAAAGGGCGTTTACAAACTCCGAAGCGATGGTTGCGTGAGGGTGACCTATCGCCCGACCGCTGCCCGAGTCGCTCTCGCTTCGGCAGCACGAACGAGCGAGGGCGAAGGCGGCGTGGTGCCTTCGGGCGGCCCCATTTGTGGCGTGCGCGGTGACGAATGGACGATCGACGCAACTGCGGAAACGATGTGGGGCCTCTTTGCAACAGACAGCGGGGCCACAGACGGCACCCCGCGATGACCCCGTCATCGTTCAAGTTACTTGATGAACGCGTCGTGAAGCGCGCGCTGCGTCGACGCGAGTGCGCCACTCGAAACAAGTGCGCCAATGCGCAGCGGTCCCGCGCAGAGCCGCGTCGAAGTGGCGCCCGCCGCCTTAATAGATCTGTAAAAGTTACGAATAGCGTCCCCGCCTGAAAGTCCTTCGCCCACGACGCTCACCAGTGCGAGCCCGTCGCTAATGGCAGCACCCAGCGCGAGAAGGCTCAGTCGCACCGCAGACCAGTTTGGGACATTGAGCAAGGGAAGCGTAAAGCTGCAGCCAGTGCTGTCGCTGTGAAGGTCGAGCACGCTGAAGCCAGCCCCACTCGCGACGGCCAGAAACCGCTCACGCGCATCGATAGGCAACGCGACGTGCACGACGCGGTCGAGCCCCACGACCGCACGCACGCCCATGGGCCGGTGGTTCTCCGAGGCAACCGTCTGCCTAGAGGGGCCATCGCCACCTGCCCAATCGTCCGCAGTTCGGCGCGCGTAGATCGTGATTTTTGCGCTGCGGGCCCAGCCCACGGCTTGCGCATTGAGCACCTTGGCACCTGCTTCGGCCATCTCTTGTAACATCTCGAGGCCTATTTCAGGCAGATGCTTCGCGTCACCGATCACGCGCGGATCGCCCGAATACACGCCATCGACATCACTATAGATTTCGCAGCGTTCGGCGTTCAACGCAGCTGCAAGCGCGACCGCTGTCGTGTCCGATCCACCGCGCCCAAGCGTCGTAATTTCACGCTTGTAACTCATGCCTTGGTAACCGGCAACGATCACAATTCGACCACGTGCGAGCTCGTCTTCGATGCGGTAGGGCCGGACCTCGATGATGCGCGCGTCGAAGTGGCGGTCGTTAGTCAAGATACCTGACTGACTTCCGGTGAAGCTGATCGCCTCCTCGCCGAGTGATGCGATCGCGATCGAAAGGAGCGACATGGTGACCCGTTCACCCGTGGTGAGCAGCATGTCGAGCTCGCGACG
>CAMBEV010000166.1 GCA_945865595.1 Nannocystis exedens
TCGGCCATGTGCACAACGTCGTGACCGTGCGCCTTGGCGTATTCGAAGGCCGCGACGATGATGCGTTCGACGCCCTTGCGCGTGTTGATGTCTTCGTTGATGGCCACTTCGTCTGGCGTGCCACGCTTGAACTGGCCGCCGATGTTGACGTAGATGCCCTCGGTATTTTCTCGAAAGACAACAAAGTTGACGTCTTTGGCGACGCGGCCTTTGAGCGGCACCAGGCGATCGGCAAGCGCGCGCACGGGCCGAACGTTGGCGTAGAGGTCGAGGCCAAAGCGCAGGCCGAAGAGGATGTCGCGCGCGTAGTCGAGCGAGGGCACGCGCGGATCGCCAATGGCGCCGAGCAGAACCGCAGCGGCCTCGTGTTCGATGCGATCGGCGACGTCTTTGGGAAACGTTGTGCCGTCGCGCAGGTAGCGGTCGGCGCCGAGGTCGAGGTGCCACAGGTCGAGATCGTAACCACGCTTGTTGCGATACCAGTCGAGCAGCCGCGTCGCCTGGAGAACGACCTCAGGACCGATGCCGTCGCCGGGAAGAAGCGCTACCAACTTTGACATGAGGCCGTCAGAGTATCGATTCGCACACCAATGTCACCCTGAGCGAAGCGAAGAGCCCCTGACCTTATTTGTTCTCGGCGATCGATGGGCTCTCGACCCCGAAGTCCGCCCCCAACCCGGAACTCGCCCCCGTCAAGATCGTTGACATCACCGATGCCGCAAGCGTCGCCGACAAACTGTCGTGGATGGCCCTTTTGATGACGGGCGCACCACCTTCCTTTACGTGCACGAAGGTCCAATATTTGCTGGTTTTTGTATCGAAGTAACCCGCGCCGATGCCACCCGATTCTGTGAGGTAACCGGTCGGCGTCGGTTTGACTTGCGCGTAGGTATCGCGCAGACCAGCGGCAGTCCACACGGCGAGAGATTGCCCGTGCGACGTGTAGATCACGTACTGCTTGCCGTCGTAAAAAATATCGGGGTCCGACGCCGTCAGGAATGTCCCGGCCGGTCCGCCAGGGCTTACGGTGAGGTTGATGCGATCGCCTGTGTCGAGCACGAACTCGGTGCCGTCCGAGCCGTCGACCTCGGTCGCGGATTGGAACTGCTTGGTGCACGATGACTGCCCCTGTGGGCAGCCCGCGGGATTGCCCGAACCTGGCCCACCCCCTTTCAGGAAGAACATGACGAGGCGGCCGTTGCCGTCAACGTAGAGACTGGGGTCGACGTAGCCGCCGGATAAGTCAATGACGTTGACGTTCGCCGCAACGTCGGGCGTCGTGGCACCTGCACGCAGACGGATCACCTGACCGGGAACGTAGACATAGACCGTGTTGCCGCGCCGAACGACGTCGGGCACTGATCCCTTCATGCCCCAGTTGGGGAGCAGCGTGAACGACGCAAAGTCGTTGGTCGTTGAGAGATACACGCGGTGGTTTTGCGGGTCTCCGCAGTCGGTGGTCTTGAGGTTACACGCGTGGAACGCAAACCAGAAGGCGTGGGCGCCAAACGTTGAAGCGTCGCCATCCGCAAGCCCCGCATCAGCCGCAGCGGCCGCGTCAACGTGACCAGCATCCAGGGCAAGCACGTTGTCGCCGCAAGCGGGGACGAGGCACAACCCTACAGCAAGGGTGGCGAGCCGGTTTTTCATGATGGTAAGCTCAACGTGTCGGCGAGCACATGGCCCGCCAACACGTTAAGCCCAGGCCTTAGCGACCGCCTGAAGTGGACGGGGCCAGAATGTATCCCTCGATGCGCACCAACGTGTAGCCCGCAGCCTTCGCGTCGGCTTCCGCCTCCGGGCTTGCGAGCGTCATGTTGTCTCCGCGCTCGGCGTTCCAATACAGTTTGAGAGGGATGGTGTTCGGTTCCTGTTTTTCGTAGACGTATCCTTCGATACGCACGAATGAATACCCGGCGCCCTTCGCCGCGCCTTCGCCTGCGGCGGTCGAGGTCGCCATGTTGTCTCCTCGTCGTTGTCCCCAATAGGTCTTCAGCGGAATCGTCCCGGGGCACGGCGTCGTGAGAAGGCGGCCTTCCGTGCGAATAAGGTCGTACCCGGCAGCGACCGCATCGGAGGCCCCTCTCGGGGTCGCCGTGACGAAGTTGTCTTGGCGCCTGCCGCTCCAGAACAGCTTGAGCGGAGCCGACGATTCGGTGTCTGCCGTTCCGCATGACACCGTTGGAGTCCCTCCGGGTGTAGCCGGCGCCGCTGGATCCACCGTCGCGCCGCGGGACTCGACCAGCTGCGCCAACTCGGCTTCCCTCAACGCATTCTTCGCCCTGAGCACGAACGACAGCGACACTGTGCGATCGCCCTCTTTGTTGCCACGGCCGATCGCGGCCTCGACGGTGACCTGCTCTCCTTCCTTGGCGTCGGCAGGTGCGTAGTAGGTCGCTTCCTCCTTCTTGATCGCCTCGTCAAGGCGCTTAGTTTCGTGCCCGTTTGCGGCTATGATGGCAAATTGGAGAAGCCCCGCAGGCTTCGCTGTCTTGAGCGCCGACTGCTCTTGGCGGAGCTTCGCCAGGACGGTCTCGTTTCCGAAGCTCCCCCTGCCCTTGGCGACGCGGAACTTCACGCGGCGCGGTGTCACGACCTCAAACGCTTCGCTTTGGCCACCCTCCACAAAGGGCACCGCCGGACTGATGTGGAACGCCGGAACGACGTGCACCTTCATCATCGTGTCGTAGTTGGTCTCGTCGGCAGCAATGAAGTTAACCTCAAATTCCTTTTCGGTCGTCTGAGGCGGAGTGTACGTGAACCCCTTTGCGTCCTTGCCGGTGATCGCCCCCGTGGGCTCGTCGCCAGCGTCGAGAGAAAGCGAAAAGCTCTTGAACTGGCCATTGAGGTTAAACCGATGCGGCTTACCCGATTCGAGCTCGATCTCTGATTGGCCAAAGGCAATCAGGACCGCCGATGGAGGCCGCTGCCCCGTCTTCGCAGGTTCCGGTAGGCTCCCCCTGTTCGCGCTGGCATTCATGCACGGGTCGGCGGGCTCGTGCGCGCTCCCCGTGGGCACCGCCTGCTGGCGAAACAGCTGGCGGAACACGCTGCACTGGCGTGCGTAGACGAGTTGATCGCCGTGCAACCATTGGTTGCCCGCGTCCATGCTGTCGAGCCAGCCGCCAAGCATGGCGTTCTTGGCCGTGAGCGTCTGCGCGCCCCCCAAGCTCTGAACGAGGTGGTTCGTCTCGTCCACGCCAAGGAACGAAAGCTTGATCATGTTGACGGTGTTGAATGCAGGCGCGAAGTCGCGATACGCGAAGCGTTTATTTCCCTTGGTGCCCACGTTGCCAAGCCCCATCACCTCGTTGAGGTGAGCCACGGTCAGCGTTTGACCATTCTCGAGCCGCGCATTGGGCTGCTTCTTGTCTTTGAAAAGTTTGTCGAGCGCCGACGCAGGGTCGGACTCGTAGCCGGCCCACAGGTCATAGTCGATGCCCGTGGCCTCTTTGAGCAAGTACTTACCGAATGCTTTCCCGCCGTCTTTGATGCCGTCCGCGAGCCACTTGAATGGCCCAAGCGCTTGAGCCAGGATCGCCTTGGGCCATTCGGCAAGTTTCTGCAGGGGGGAGAGCAACGTACTGATGAGCTTCATCACCGCCTTCTCTGCTTTGCTCATGTTGCTCTTCGCGGTGCCGATCGCATTCGCAATGATGTTGGGGACTCCAATCATCTTCAGCCCGTAAGCGTCGTTTTTCCCAGTGCCTATCCAGTACTGGCCAAGCGCCTTGGCTATGACATTCAGCTTGTCCTCAGCCGTCAGCTTCTTCGCTGCTGGGTCGTGAAACATCATCGCCATGCCCACCTTGTGGCTGACCTTGGCCCACTCGACGAGCCCTGTTTCAATATCGGCCGCCCATGCCTTCATGTACGGGATTACGACCTGGCGCCACGCAACACCCATCGTCTTGTCCATGAACTTGGCAGCAATGAGGTCATCGCCCCTGGTTAAGATTTTAGCCTTTCGTGCGATGTAATCTAGAGTGCCCTCGCCATTTTTTTGGGGGCCGGCGACGTCGTCATAGAGCTTTTGTCTGTTCAGGTACTCAGTGTGCCACGCCTGCTCTTGGGCGTGGAGGGTCGCGACGTTGTCGAGGAGGCCCTTGCGCAGTTTAGCAAAGTGCCACGGAAGCGATTTTTTGTGCCCTGTTCCCACATAGTGAGAGAGGCCTTCATAGGGATCGAGCGCGTTGCGGATGAACTTCGCGAGATCGTCGGTCATCCCTTCGTTGGCGACTAACCCGTAAACGTTCTTTCCTTGATGAAGTGCAAGCGACGGCGTTCTTTCGAGGAGGTACCCTTCGAGCACATTGTGCTGAAGGCCATTCCAGTTATACGCAAAGGGACCGCCCGTGTATGCGTTGACAAAGGAGTGCGCGAACATGTCGCCCGCCGAGTGCGCGTACATCCCCATCATGAATGCAAGGTTCTGTGGCTTCGCGTGAGGCCCGTTGTGCGTTTTGTTCCACAGCGCCTTCCACCAGTGATCGGTGCCCATCCCGTCTGCCTTCGGGGGGTGAACGATGCTCTGGCCCGTCGCGATATCGGGATAAGAATCTGGACCCACCACGCCGTTGTAAAAGATCGCCGGGTGATTCTTGACGGCTTGGTAAAGCTCCGGAACTGCCTTGTACTTGCGCGGCTTGTCCGTGAGGACCTTGCCATTCTTGAGGTCGACCACCTCGATGTTCAAGTACCCATCGTTCGCGATGAGCTCGTCGACCACCTGCTGCGCGAGGACCGCGTGGGTGATCGGCTTCCACGCGTGCGCGCTCGCCGCGGGCAGAAAACCAATACCGAACGCCAGGATCGTTGCTTTACCGAATCGCATGCTGCTCCCCTTCCGTTGTGTTCGCACGGCGCGCGCCGCCTGCGGCCCTCTTCGCGCGTGCCCCGTGAGAATAAGACGTGCTTCGTGAAACTTCCGTAAGGTCCATACGTATCGCGCACCCCATGTCGCGACCACTTTTGTGCGTATCGGTAAGCGGCGTACGCGCCTCTGCCCACTCTGCATCCGGTGTGTGCCCTCGGCGCCGGGGGCGGCCAGCCGTCAGGGGTTTGAACCCAGTCGACCTCGCCTGATAGCGTAAAGGCCATGCGCATCCGGTGGCCTGTTTGCATCGCGCTCTCGGCGATCGCAGCCCATTCGGCGGCCACGCCTCGGCCGCATTTCGGTCACGCGCACAAGGCCAAGACGCACGCCTCACCGGATTCCACGCGCGACACCTTTCACCTTCGACGCGAGCTGAGCCCTCGTATAACGCCGCTCACAGCAGACGAAGTGCGCCTCGGCCGCGCGGTGGTCGCCGAAGCCACGAGCGCGAAATATTGGGCGCGTCCGTTTTGCTGGATCGCGAGCAAGAAACACATCGAAGGGTGCGACGGCATCGCAGACGACGAGGTCGACGAGTTCCTCAACATCGACCGCAGCGGGGCGGTGGAGGACATCCGCGTCAGACTCGCGAGCGACGGCGAGGACGCCCAAACGTGGGCCCTTGCGGTGCCGCGTGACCCAACGACGAGGCACGGCCTTTTCTGCGCGGGCTATTCGTTACAGGTCTTGTTACAAGTGATGAAGCGCGAGGATCTCTTCCGTGAGATGACTGCCCGCGATCTCCGCGTCCTGCGCCGCATCTGGTTCGGCTGGGACCGCGACATGCTCGTGCGCAATAAGCTCTACGGCCGGTCCGACATCGCGCGCAGGCAGTCGGAACTCGCGTTGACCGCGCTTGGCCTCGGACGTGCGGTCGAGCGGCTGCACGACGGGCGCCCCGATGCGCGGCCAGGTGATTTTTTGGTCTTCCGGTTCGACTCGGGACGCTTTCACACCGCCCTCTTTGACCGGTGGGTCACCTACCGCGGCAACCCGATCGGCGTCGGATTTATCGGAGCCAACCTCGAAGGCGTGGGCCGTAAGTTTTACTGCTTCAAGAACGATGAAACCGTCGCGCAGATGCCGCGTGCGCTTGAGGCGCAATGGTGTGCCGACAAGCCGCGCGTGCGCAGAGAGACGCTCTTCGCCTCACGCTTGAGCCCGACGCTGGCGACCAAACCGCGGCCGACGGGTTCGCGGTAGGGCTTGGTTGCCGGTAAACTTTGCTGACCTTTCGACTTGAAGGGTCGTCGAGACGGGCACGCCCCATGCGGTGCCGTACTCTGCGTCGCGATCACATTGAGGGGGACCGTTTGTTACGAAAAGTAGGCATCAATGCGTGGCTAGTGCCGTTCGGTTGTGCTGCGTGGCTGAGCTCTGGGCTCGGCTGTTCCGGCACGGGCCACGACGACGAGGCCGCAGGCTCTACTGAAGAGGCGCTCACGAAGGTCTGCCAGACGGGAGAGGTCGTTCCGGGCATTGACGTTTCGAAGTGGCAAGGGACGATCGACTGGCCGCAGGTCAAGGCGAGCGGTGTCGTGTTCTCCTTCGCGCGCACAAACGACGGCAGCTACATCGACCCAGACTTCGCTGCGAATTGGAAGGGCATGAAGGCCGCTGGGATCATTCGCGGCGCGTACCAGTTTTTCAGACACACCCGCGGCGGCGCAGAGCAAGCCGAGATCATGTTGAACATGACGGGGCCCCTTGACGATGGCGACTTGCCACCGGTGCTCGACGTTGAAAATGGATCCATCGACGATAGCGTGACGCGGTCGGCAACGCAGGCGATCATCACCGAGTGGGTGGCTCACATCAAGGCGCGAACCGGCCGGCTTCCCATTATCTACACTGGGTCTTACTTTTGGCGAGACACCATCAAGTCACTTGACGTTCTTCCGGTGCCTCTTTGGATCGCGCACTACACGACCAAGTACTGCCCGTTGATTCCCGAACCGTGGACGGGCTGGACGTTTCACCAGTGGGGCGTCACCGCCGTTGGCAGCGTGCCGGGCATCGACGCCAAGATCGACCGCGACGTGTTCAACGGCAACCGGGCGCAGTTCGACGCGTTCATCGCGAATTCACATCTCGAGCCCCTCGGTAACGAAGCGCCAAGACCGTCTGTTGCGCCTGCTGCCGAACCGGTTACCGCGATAGACAACACGTCCCCGAGTTCGGAAGACGGCGGTTGCTCGGTGGGACACGGCGACCGGAATTCCGCGGCCTACGGCGGCTGGGCGCTTCTCAACGTCATCGCGCTCGCGGTTCTTCGTCGGCAGAGGCGCAAGGCCGCCCACAGGGTGCGGCAAAACTTCGTCAGCCCTTAATCCAAGAGCGACGGCTCCCGTCTAATCGAGTGGACGAGCCCAGTTCGGGCTCCAGGGGGCGTCATATGAAATCAGCTCGTCAACCCTTTTCGCGGCTCAATCGCCATCGATCGGCCAGGCTTGCGGCTTTTCTTGTCGCGATGGGTGCCGCCTCAAGCGCCCACGCGTACAATTCGAATCCACAAATCTGCCTTGTCGACGGGAAGCTCACCAAGATCACGAAAGCGCCGCAAGGCAAGGACGTGTGCGACATCTCGTCCCACGCCGTCGTCTCGCACTTTGCGATCGCGCTGGCGAAAGAGAATTCCGTGTCGAAGAACCGCGAGTTCTACAATTGGTTGAGAACGGTTGAGCACCCGTTCGACAACCCTGCGTTGGCCTCTTTTCATGCCGGCGCGAACGCGCCCGACACGCTCGATACCGCGCTTGATACCGCTCCCTACGAAGTCCGGGTCAGTTTCCCGGGGTTGAAGTACACGGGCGGGCTCAAGATCCCACTTCTCCCTAAGGTGCCAACCAAACTAAAGGGCCTAGGGAAGGTGACAGAAGCGA
>CAMBEV010000167.1 GCA_945865595.1 Nannocystis exedens
GATAGCGCGTCGGGGCCAGGCTCGGACGGTTCGGGATTTTGCGACTCGACCGTGGACTCAGGGTCGGTCGTGAGGCCAGTGCCGCACGCAGCGGCGATGAGGAACCCGAGACTGATGAGAAGACGCTTCATGTTTTGACCGATTGTGCAGAGCAGTTGTGACGTAGGGATAGAGGCTGTCCATGCACAGCGTCGCGAAGTAAGCGCTTACTTCTCTCGGTCCCGGTAGCGCGCTACACTTGCAAGCGAGGAGAGTGGCGATGGATTTGCAGCGCATGCTCGAACGTTGCGAGCGCGACCAGTGGTCTGTTGCTGAGCTCGACTGGGCCAAACCGCCGCGCCCCATGTCGCAGGACGATGAGATGGCGATCGTCCAGTTGTTTACCGATATGTCGGCGATCGAGCGCCTCGCCGGCGCCCTCTTCGTGGAGCAGAGAAAGCGAGTCAAGGACCCGACGCTCAAGGCCATCTTCGGAACGTTCGTCCGCGATGAAGTGCGTCACTCGCAGGCCGCCATGATGCTCGCCGACTACTACGACGTGCGGCACCTTAAAACGTACGCGACCAATCCTGGACTCGTCCGTTTCGCGCCCCACTTCATCGACGCGGTTCGATATGTAAGCGACGAGGTTGCGAATGCATACATCACAGCCGGCGAGCTCATTCTCGACATCGCGCTACTGCGCAGCATCAACGACTACGTGAACGACGACATGAGCCATGCGGCGATGCGCCTCATCAACCGCGACGAGTCGCGTCACATCGCGATCGACTACCACATGGTCGAGTACTACGCGTCCGACGCCCACACATGCGAACTCAAGAAGAAGCGTGCCCGCGCAACGCTTGCTGAACGCGCCACCGCCACACGCGCGTTCTGGGGCGTGATCGCCCACGCGGCTCCTTTCTTCCGCGGCATGTTCTTTGAGCCGATGTCGCGCGTCGATCCGAGCGGTCGCAGACTCCATGAAGCGATCAAGCGGTTTCAAGTCCTCGGCGCCAAGCCGGGCGTGAAGGACCGCCCGTTCGCGAAGTTCATGGACAGCTTGCTCCTCGCCTACGAGCAGCCAGCGTTACGTGCCTTGTTCGGCCCGTTGATCGTGCGCCTCGCAGGCGTCCCGCCTCAGTTCGTCAAGCAACTTAACTCTGAGGCCGAACTTGCACGCGCGAGCGCCATGTCGTTCGAGGCATTGGCCGATGAGGCGCTCGCAGCCAAATTGAGCTGAGGCCCGCGTGCGTGGATCTTGGACGTTTGGGCAGTGTGATTCGAGAGAAATTGACTCTCGGTGTTTGTGCGTCATAATGTATAACATGAGGACAGCGACGATAAGGGAAGTTCAGCACAACCTGAGCGAAGTTCTGTCTTGGGTCGAACGTGGAGAGGAGGTTCGCGTGCTTCGCCGCAAGAAGGTTGTCGCGAGGTTGCTTCCGCCCGAAGTGGGAACCGTCACGTCTCCTGATTTTGTCGCGCGCGCAAAAGCAGTGTGGGGAGACAATCCGCCGGGCGCTCGCCTGAGCCAGCTCGTTTCTGAGGCTCGCGGTGATCGGTGATCTACGTCGATACGGGTTGCCTCCTGAAGCTCTATTATCCAGAGCCGGAAAGTCTCCTAGTTGCGGGGCTGGTTGCAGGCCGGCCCATTGCGTTGAGTTCTGTTCATGAGCTTGAGCTTTCGAACGCTCTGGAGCTGAAACTATTTCGAAAGGAAGCAAGGCCGGCCCAGGTTAACGCGATCCACGCGCTGGTCGAAGAAGACACGCGCAGCGGCGTTCTCTATCGTCCCACGGTTGTCTGGGAGGACGTCTTGCACCAGGCAACCGCGCTTGCAAAGCGTTACAACCGAAAATTGGGCTGCCGTTCCCTGGACATCATTCATTGTTCTATTGCGCTCAGCCTGTCTGCGACGTCGTTCATTACAACCGACAAAAAGCAGCGACGCTTTGCCACCACGATTGGGCTTTCGTGTCCCGCCATCAGGCCTGCCGGATAACCCCCAGCTCGGAGGGCGCGACCGAGGGTGCGCTCGATGTAGTCCGTTCAACCACCGTAAGCACCGCGATCGTCGTTTCGCAATGAAGGAGACGCACGTCTCGTCCGTCACATAGAATGACATCATCTGCGCTCACTCGCGATGAAGCGAGGCCCGCACTGGTCGCGAACCCCTGGGGAGAACTATCGGAATGAAGATCGACAAAACGCTGTTCCTCGTGCTTACAAGCGGCCTCGCGGGGTGCGTCATTCATGCGAATACGGGCCCGGATGCACCGGTCAACGCGACGGGCTCGCAACCACCGCCAACGACGGTGACGCCTGCCGCCGCAGCGCCCCGCGGAAATAAACTCGTGTTCAGCGCAAAGCATCGCGCGGCAGTTCGTCGGCCCGTTGCGGGTGATCCAACGGCGGTCGCCCCAGCGCCAGCGACGCCCATGCCAGTGACCCCGCCCGAGGCGACCCCGGCCGTGACCCCGCCACCGGTCGCGCCTCCCGCCCCCACAACTGAAGGCGTGTGTGTGAATCCCGCAACGGCAGCCACGCCCGCGACTTGCAAGACGTTCGCAGCGGATGCGAATTGCGCCAAGGCGCAGCAGATGTGCACCGCGATTGGCACGTACTTCAAGCCCACCGCGGCGAATGCGGGCGTCACGACGATGAGCGCGAGCCCTGCTGACTGTTCAACCGCCGCCGCCGAAGGGCATCGCGCCGCGAATAGCGCAAACCTGTGCCCCGACGCGCGCATCACGCAGACGTGCACAGCCCTCGCGATGCAGTGCCGAACGACCCCTGACGAGTGTTCACGCGAACTCGCGCAACTCAACGAGGCGGGCCTGCAGAGGGTCGCTACCTGCGCGGCCGCGAACTCGTGCGGCACCGGCCTTCATGGCTGCGTGCTTCAGTTGTTCCCGACGTTCGAGTGGGGCCCGAACTGAGCAGTTTCGCCCGCTTGAGGCCCGCATGACGCCTGTTTAACTCTCTGCAGCGCACCTGTTGATGGCTAAATTTGACGTCATGGAGCATACGTCGTACCCTTATTCGTATGCGCACAACCCTCGACATCCCGATCGATCTTATCGACGAGGCGACCCATCTCCTCGGGTTCAAATCGAAGACGGACGCGGTAATCGTGGCCCTGCAAGAGCTCATCCGGCGTCGTCGACTCGAGGAACTTAAGGGCCTCCGCGGCAAGCTCGATGTGCAACTTGATTTACCAAAATCACGCCGCCGCCCCCAAAAAAGCGCGACGTGAGGGTCTTCGTTGATACGTCTGTGTGGATTGATTTTTTGCGGGGGGTGACACCCTCGGTTGGAGACGCTCTGGCCGCTCTCCTTGACGAAGATCGAGTCAGTATCGCGGCGCCTGTGCGGATCGAATTGCTGTCGGGAGTACGAAAACAGAGCTGGGCGAAGCTCGAACGGCTGCTCGGGGCTATCCCTACGCATCGGCCGACCGATGCGACGTGGGCGCTGTTGGATACCTGGGCACGAATCAGCAAGGAGCGAGGCCACCGGTTTGGCTTTGGTGACCTTCTCATCGCGGCGACCGCAACAGAGCACGGTGGAGTTGTCTGGTCCCTCGACCGCGATTTTCAGAGAATGCGTTCGCTCGGCTTCATTTCGCTTCACGCTTGATGGGCAGCGCGACAATGAACCCTGCGATTCCCGAGTGTCACGCGCAGTTGCGCACCGTGGGCGTGACTGGCACCAATGGCAAGACGTCCACCACGTGGTGGCTCGCGCATGCACTTGCGCAGGTGCATGCACCGGTACCGACGACCACAACCGTCGGTGCGTTTCTGTTGCCCGGCGGCGAGGTGCCCATCGAGGCCAATTGGCATGGCTTCGTGGGACTCATGCAACGCGCCGCGCAGGAAGGCGCGAAGTACGCGGCGATTGAGATGACGAGCGAAGCGCTGTCGCGTGGGTTTGCGAAATCGTGGCCGGCCGAAGTTGCGGTGTTCACGAATCTCTCGCACGACCATCTCGATTCGCATGGCAGCGCGGAGCACTACCTCGCCAGCAAGGCGCAGCTCTTTGTGCACCTGAAAGAGGGCGGCACGGCAGTGCTCAACGGCTGCGACGAAACCAGTTTGCTCTTGCGCGATATTGTACCTCGCGGAGTTACCATTACGACGTTCGGCGACGACACGCGCGGGCACGTCGTCATGCCGCTCACCATTCGTATCTCGTCTTGCGCACTTTCATGGGACGGCATGATTCTCGACCTCCAAGCACCCACGCTCGGTCGAGATCGCCTTCAGCTTCGCACCCCCGCGATGGGTCGCGTCTTCGGCGAGAACCTCGTCGCCGCACTCTTGGGACTCGTCGGGCTGGGCGTCAAGATCGACGACGCTGCTGTATTAGTCGACTCGCTACCAGGGCCCCCAGGACGGTTCGAGGTCATCGCGCAGAAGCCCTATGTCGTCATCGACTATGCGCACACCCCCGACGCACTCAAGCGAACGGTCGCGGCTGCGCGGAGTTTGCCACACAAGAAGTTACATTTGGTTTTCGGCGCGGGCGGCGATCGCGACAAGGCAAAGCGCGCTCCCATGGGCGAGGCCGCGCAACGCGCCGACACGGTGTGGCTTACGAGCGACAACCCGCGTCACGAGTCGCCGGAGGCCATCGCGCACGCGATCGCGAAAGGGCTAGGAACAACGCCTCGTCACATCGAGCTCGACCGCCGAGCGGCGATCACTGCCGCAATCGAGGAAGCAGCGCCCGACGACATCGTGCTTATCGCAGGGCGCGGTCACGAACGCACCCAAACCATCGGCGACGCGCGCATTCCTTTTTGCGACGCCGCAGTTGCCGGAGAGGCCCTCGCGCGGAGGTAGCCTCGGGCGATATTTTTCGCCTACAGGGGACGCTCGCCCATTCGTGCGCTATGCAGCGGATCAATGGATCCGCTTGCGTTCGGCGTGGTCTCCCATGCGGTGGCGGCCTCAGAGCTTCCGCTGCTTGACGAATTTTTGTCCGCGGTGTCAACACGGCTCGGGGCTCCGGTGCGCCCCTATTTTTGCAGCTCCTACGACGACATCGCGGCGCGCATGATGGCGGGCGCGCTCGACGTCGCGTGGCTGCCACCCATCGTATTCCTCGGGCTCGAGCTACGCGGCGTGGCCGTTCCGCTCGTGACCAATCCCCGAGGCGGCGAGGCGCGCTTCGTCAGCGTGCTCATGACGAGCGCTTCGTCAGCAATCCGCACTGCTGCATCGCTTCCGGGTGCTCGCGTCGCATGGGTCGAGCGGTGGAGCGCATCAGGCTACGTCATCCCGCGCATGGGCCTTTGGGCTGAGGGCATTGACGTGCGCATGGCGTTCGGCGGCGAACGCTTTTTTGGCTCACACGAGGCCGTCGTGCGCGCAGTCCTCGGCGGCAAGGCCGACGTCGGCGCCACCTACGCGAACACCGACGCGCTCGGGCGCATCGTGCGTGGTGCTTGGTCTCGCCTGGTCGGAGCCGAAGAGTCCATCCGCATCATCAACACGTGGAACGATATTCCGAGCGACGTCTTCGCAGCGCACGGCAACCTCTCATCCCGTGAGCGGATCACCGTCTGCAACGCGATGCTGGACGCCGCCGCTTCCCCTCGCGGACGCGGCCTTGTGCGGCGCATCTTTGGTTCCGATCGACTGAGCCCCTGGTCACTCGAAACGTATGAGCCGCTACGGGCGCGCGTGATGGAAGCGGCCGCGCTGGGCTTGCTCGACGCCTTGAAATAGCACCCGCGCTGTTACTTGCTGATCGACTTGGTAAACTCGACCTTCCCCTGCTTGTCGATGAACTCGAGCGTGAGCTTCTTGCCCTCGATCACGACGTAAGCAAACCCGAGCGAGTTCGACTGGAAGTTGGTCTTGTTCTTGCCCGTGAGGTCGGTCGCCTTCGCGCCGTCGCCGCTCACGATTAGCTCTGTCGTCTTGCCGCACTTGTCGGCGGGCCACTGCCGGCTGTGGTCGTGGCCGCTGAAGTAAATGTCGACCTTGCCGCAAATGTTGTCGTCAAAGAACGTCTTGACGCCGGTGCCTGAGAACACGGGGATGAAGGAGAGACCTTCGTAGTTTCCGGCGTTGCCGTGTGGGCCATTCGACAGGTACGGATGGTGGCCGACGCCAATCTTCCACGTCGACTTCGAGGCGCTGATCCAGCCCTTGACATCCTTCGCTTGCGTGTCGGCCTGACCCCACATCTGTGCGTTCGTATCGAGACCAAAGAACTCGACGTGCTTCTCAACGCGGTGCCAATACTCAGACGGGAGTTTCCAGCGCGTCGAGGAGTAGAGCACTTGGTAGTGCGCCTTGGTCTTGTCGAAGACGGAACCTGCGGTCCCGTAATCATGGTTGCCCAGGACCACGTAGAACGGGAAATTCAGATTCTTGTAGATGTCCTCGAACTGGGTCTTAAACAGAGGGTCTGTCGCTGACGAAACGCCGTTGTCGTACATGTTGTCACCGAGCAGGAGCGCGAAATCGCAACCACTGAGCTTACATTTGTCTTCCATCGCCGTGGCGACCGCTTTCTGATCTGCGGAGCCGGTGCCCGTGTCGCCCACCGCCAAGAAGCGCAAGGTCTCGACGGCAGAACCGCTGTCGGGCACGGCGCCGTCTTGGGTACCGCCGCTATCTGAACCGGCTGTCGCGTCCTTCGCGCCGCCGCTGTCCGAGCTGCCTCCTCCCTCTGTGGAGCCATCCTTCGCGACGGCGCCGTCGCCCCCACCGCTGCTGCCGCCATCGTTCGCGGTTTGCGTTACCAAGGGATCGGTACCGCACGCCGACAGACCGACGAGCGACGAGCACGCGAACCATGAAACCTGAGCTGCTACCTTGAGACTGCGCACGGGAACCTCCCACGAGTTGGAGCGCGCACCATACCCCACTTGTGCAGGTAGCCGGTGATCCCGCAACACCGTTTCGCGAGTGAGACGCTTGCTGCAGAGCGCCAAATCGGCGACACCACCTCCGTGGCTGGCGGCGGCATCCTGCGAATCGAACGACGCAGCGATGGCCAGAGCATCGTCACGCAGTCGCGCGCAGAGAGCCCTCTCCGCTTGCTCACGCCCAGCAATCACGGTCACGCGCCTTGGGTGTATATTGCAACTTTCGGGGGCGGCCTCGTCGACGGCGACGCCATCGATCTCACGGTGGACATCGACCATGACGCATGGGGCGTCCTCAGCACCCAAGCCCACGGCAAGGTCTACCCCGGCCATGCGTCCCAAGCGATCCGCGCGCGCGTGGGCGACAACGGCCTGCTCGCGTCGTTACCCGATCCGACGGTGTGCTTTGCGGGCGCCCACCTCAAGCAGAGCGCCCATGTGGAGCTCGGTCGCGAGGCCAACCTCCTTTGGCTCGAGAGCCTCGTCAGCGGCCGCAGCGCCCACGGCGAGCGTTGGCAATTCGGGAGCTACGAGAGCGCGATCTCCGTGGCTCGCCAGGGCACCGTTACGCTGAGCGATACGTTGCTCCTCAACGGCGCGATCGGCCCATCACCCATTTTGCACATGAAGAGTTACGAATGGCTCGCAACGCTGGTGGTCATCGGACCTGCGGTCAGAGCCATCGCCGACGCGATCGCAAGGCCACCCCCATCCCGCGACATGTTGGTCTCGGTCCACCAGCGCGACGACGCGACGCTGGTTCGCCTGGCCGCCACGAACGTTGAAGCTGGTCAAGCCTTGGTACAATCGTGGCTCCGCCCCCTCGCAGGCCTACTCGGCGACGACCTACTCGCGCG
>CAMBEV010000168.1 GCA_945865595.1 Nannocystis exedens
AATCAAACGCAAATGCGGGTGGTGGTTACATCGAACACAACCGCGAACACTTCGTGATCGGGACGACGGGCCTGGTCAAGAATCTGGACGATCTGAAGCGCGTCGTCATCGGGGTCACGCCCCAGGGCGTACCCATCACCGTCGCGACGGTGGGTGATGTGGAAGTCGGGCCTAGGCTGCGGCGGGGCGCTGCGTCGAAGGATGGGACAGGTGAGGTCGTCGTCGGGGTGACCCTCATGCTGATGGGCGAGAACTCGCGCGCAGTGACCGAGGCGGTCAAAACGAGGCTCGCCAAGATTCAGCCCTCGCTACCCGAAGGGACGCAAATCGAGGCGTTCTACGATCGCTCGGCCCTCGTCAACCGGACCATCAAGACCGTCGCGACCAACTTGATCGAAGGCGCGCTGCTCGTCATCGGCGTCCTCTTTCTTCTTCTAGGTAACCTGCGCGCGGGTCTTGTGGTGGCGGCGGTCATTCCGCTCTCTCTGCTGTTTGCAGTGACGATCATGAACGCGGTCGGCCTTTCGGGAAACCTGATGAGCCTCGGTGCGATTGACTTCGGCCTACTCGTCGACGGCGCGGTCATCATCGTCGAGAACACGGTGCGCAGACTCTCTGAGCGGCAGAAATCGGCAGGCGCCCCGCTTAGTTCAACGGAGCGCGTTCGCATCGTCGAGCAAGCCACCATGGAGGTGCGCGCGGCGAGCGTCTTCGGCGAAGTGATCATCGCGGTCGTGTACTTGCCACTTCTTGCGCTCACGGGGATCGAAGGGAAGCTCTTTCGCCCGATGGCAACGACGGTTCTCTTCGCCCTCGCGGGAGCCTTCATCTTGTCGCTCACGCTCGTTCCGGTGCTCACGAGTTATCTCGTTCGACCGACGGCGGGCGACCACGAGACATGGTTTCTTCGGAAAGTACACGCGCTTTACGTTCCTGCATTTCGTAGGGCGATGAAGCTGCGCACGCTTACCGTTGGCGTCGCCGTTCTTGCGCTCGCGGGCGCCATCGCACTGTTTACGCGGGTCGGCGCGGAGTTCGTTCCACAACTTGACGAAGGCGATCTTCTGGTCGAGGCGCGTCGCCTGCCCGGCGTGGCGCTGACCGAGTCGGTGGCGACCGATACGCGCATGCAGAACGCGATTCTTGAAATCCCAGAGGTTACCCATGTGGTCAGCAAGACTGGCGCGCCAGAGCTCGCGACCGATCCGATGGGCATCGAGCAGACGGACGTGTACATCAGCCTCAAGGATCGAAGTGCGTGGCGGTCTGGGCTTTCGAAAGAAACGCTCGCAAAGGAAATCTCCGAGAAGCTCGAGGAAGGGATCCCCGAAGTCGCAGGGGCGCTGTCGCAACCGATTCAAATGCGGACGAACGAGCTCGTGGCGGGGGTTCGCTCGGATGTGGCGATTCTCTTTTACGGCGCAGATCTCGACAAGCTACGCGTCTTCGCGGAGAAGGCTGCCGAGCATGTTCGAACGATCTCGGGCGCGGTCGACGTTCGCGTGGAACAAGTCGCGGGGCTGCGGTACCTGCGCGTCAATCCTGATCGCGCCAAGCTCGCGCGCTACGGGCTCTCGATCGAAGACGTCAACCAAATGACCGAAACGATGGCCGTGGGTGCGCGTGTTGGCGATGTCCTTGAAGGCGAGCGGCGCTTTGGAATTGTGGTCAAATCGAAGCATCACTTCGACGGCGATCTTGAAACGTTGCGTGGGCTTCCGCTCAAGTCAGTGAGTGGACAAATCGTGCCGCTGGGTGACGTCGCAGAGTTGTCGTTCTTGGTCGGTCCCGCGCAAGTCAGCCGAGAGAATCAATCGCGCCGCATCACGGTCGAGTTCAACGTGCGAGGTCGCGATCTGCTGTCGGTCGTCACCGATGCACAGCGCGAGGTCGGCAAGGCGTTCATGCTTCCCGTGGGGTATCGGGCGGAATGGGGAGGGCAGTTCGAGCACTACGAAGATGCCCGAGCGAGGCTCTACGTCGTCGTGCCACTTGCGCTCGCGCTCATCGTGTTTCTCTTATGGCTGGCGTTGCGTTCGATGCGCGATGCGCTCCTCATCTTTCTCAACATTCCTTTTGCGATCATCGGAGGGGTCGTCGCGCTGTGGGTGCGCGGCCTTCCGTTCTCCATCTCGGCGGGTGTTGGCTTCATCGCGCTCTTCGGCGTTGCGGTGCTGAACGGGCTCGTGCTCGTGTCATTCGCGCGTCATCGCGAAGAAGCCGGTGACGATCATGTTGCTGCAATCATGAATGCCGCCGAGATGAGACTAAGGCCCGTGCTCATGACTGCGCTTGTCGCGTCGCTTGGCTTCTTGCCGATGGCGCTTTCGACGGCTCCCGGCAGCGAAGTGCAGAAGCCGCTCGCCACCGTCGTGATTGGCGGAATTATCACCGCTACGTTCCTCACGATGTTCGTGCTTCCGGTCGTGTATGCGTGGTTTGGGCGAGGACCCAAAGGTGCGCCGGTGCTGCATGAAGCGTGAGGCTGAACCGGTCCCAAGCTGCAGGCCGAAGCCGCGGCAGCCAGTCCAGGGCTCACCAATAAATTGCGACGCGACCCATCACCGTGCGCGGCCACCCTGGTGAATAGTGAATGCCGGTCACGGGCGAGCGTTCATACGAGAGTCGCGATGCGGTGGCGAAGTTGACCTCTCTCCATTTCGTGTCGAGGAGATTCTGAACGTCGACAGCGACTTCGATCTTCTTCCATCGCAAACCCGCATTGAGATCGAGCGTTGTAAAGCCGCGAGCGACGAGCGATCCATCGGAAGTTGCGGGGCGATCCGCCAACGATTTGAGCCGAACGGACCCAAACGGCGTGAAATCACCCGTCGTGCGGCGAACGCCGAATCCACCTGTGAGCGTACGGCGAGGCGCAAGCGCCACTGCGTCGCCGTTTCCTGCATTCACGCGAAAGGCAGGATGGGTGAACGTGGCGTCGACGTCTGCGAAAAACCAGTTGCCCATGCGATAGCGAGCGCCCACTTCGAGACCGTAGCGTCGGGTTGCACCGGCGGCTTCCGTCGTTCCTTCGTCGCCGCTCCACACGAGCTCGGAGTCCAAGTCGATGAGAAAACCCGTTGCCGTGAACGACAGGTTTTTCAAAGGGCGTACACGCGCGCCGACTTCATACCCCGTCGCCGGCGTGATGAGCCTCGCGGGATTCGCTTTGAGCACCGCGCCTCGCGCGTCGTTGGAGTGAAAGCCGCGACCGTAGTTCGCAAACAGATCAAGCGTTGGCAGCGGCGTAACGATCGCTGCCCACTTCGGTGAGAAGGTCATGCCGGCGGCCGTCCCGCTAGCACTCCGCGTGACGCGTTCATCGACGGACACATCGATGCGGTCGGCGCGGCCTCCCACGACGAAACGAAGGTAGCGATTGAGCTTGATGTCTTCTTCTACAAAGACGCCAAGCGCGCTTTCGGTGATGTTGGCGGCGAATTTTTCGTCGAGGCGCACGCGCGATTGATCGTGGTGGAGCGAATTTTCAATCGAGTCGGCGCGCAGTTGCAGTCCGAGCGTCGTGGTCAGTTTGGTCCCGGCGAAGTGAACGTGGTTGCGTAGCCGGATGTCGGTTCCGGTGACCGTGCGATCGTCGTTCTGCTCGATCTGATCGCCCCGGCTCGCATCGTCGCGAAAGAACGTGAAGTTTGAGTGGAGCGAAAAGCGATACTTGGTGAGGTAGAGCATCGCGGTGAGGTCGGTGTCCTCCCAAGAGGTCGAGAACGAGACCGATCCCATGTGGCGCTGGGTGGCTCCACCTTCGGTCGGATCGACGAAACCAAAGTGGTCGACGCATGGCTGGCCGATGGTGGTGGGTGGTGGCGTCCCTGTCTCGCTCTCGCCGCACACGGCGCGCGCAGGAATTTGTCCCGACCCGTTCCACTTCGAGCCATAGGACATCCACGTCAGCGCGATTTTGCTCTGCAAGCCTAAGTCGTGCGTCACACGACCAAACAAATTCAAGCGCGTGAGATCTTCCGGATTTTTGAAGGGCCCATCGTTCTTGAAAAACTCCGCGGCGATCACACTTCTCCATCCTTGTGGGAGTCGTGGTGACGCAATCAGCAGCCCACGCATGATGCCGTATTGGCCAACGGTGTACTGTGCAACATTCTCATCGAACGCTTCGGCGAGCCGCAGGTTCACCGCGCCTGCCGTCGCGAAGTTTCCGAACTGCGCGTAGTAGGGACCTTTGTATCCATCGAGGCCGACGACGAGCTCTGGGATCAGAAAGTTGAAGTCGGTGAAGCCTTGGCCGTGAACATGGCTCACCATGTTGATCGGAACCCCATCGACGAAAAATGCGACGTCGGTGCCATGGTCGGCATCAAAGCCGCGCAGGAAATACTGGCTTGCCTTGCCGCCACCTGCGGGTTGCACCGCAAAGAGTCCGGGCACAGCTTCAAGCAGATCAGCGGGGCGCAACCGCGGACGAAGTTCAAGCTCGCGCTTTCCGACATGCACCTGCGACGCGGCATCAGACCGCTCGCCGTGGACCACGACCTCAGCGTGTTCATGCGCTTCTGCGGTTGACGATGCGAAGCAAGTCGCGATGATCGCTGCAAGCGCTCTCGGTCGGTTCACGCAAACTCCATTTCGGAGCGCCCTACGGCTCGGCCGAAGACGTGCCGCCATCGGAGCGCCGAGTGGCTGCGCGATACGTAACACGAAATTGTAAAAACGTGTCACGATTAAAATTCTTGCGATTCATGCAGATTGGATATTGAAGTCCCAATGTGTTAGATTGTCTGCAAGGTGCCGAATATACAACCCTTTCAGCGCACGCTAACCCAGCAACTTGCGACCCTGGCGCAGTCCTGGCGCCTGGTCTTTCTGACCGGCCCGCGCCAGAGCGGCAAGACGACGCTCGCGCGCATGGCGCTGCCCGATGCCGAGTACCTCACCTTCGAGAACCCAGCGACTCGGGAATTGGCGACGGCTGACCCTCGGGCGATTCTCGCCCAGATCCAGGGAAAATCAGCAATCCTGGACGAGGTTCAGCACGCTCCCCATCTGTTCTCCTGGCTGCAGCAACACATTGACGAGCGCCGTGGCGGTCCGATGATCCTTACGGGGTCACAGAATTTCCGCATGTCTGAGCGGATTGGCCAGACGTTGGCGGGACGAGGAGCAATTCTTGAACTTCTCCCGCTCTCCATGGCGGAGCTGGTGCGTAGACCCGCGCGACATCCCGATACCTGGCTGGATGGGGGTCAACCTTTCTTGCCCAAAGGTGATGCGGAGAGCGTCGATACGGTGCTGTTTCGTGGCTTCTATCCGCGGTTGCACGCCGATGACCTCGCGCCGTCCGACTTCTATGCGAGCTACGTCCAGACGTATGTGGAGCGCGATGTGCGTACGCTTGTTGATGTTGGCGACCTCGACGCGTTCACGCGTTTCCTGATGCTCGCCGCTGGGCGAGCTGGGCAATTGGTGAATCTGTCGTCGCTGGGCAGTGAGGCTGGAGTGTCTCACAAAACGGCGGATCGGTGGCTGGCGGTGCTTCGTGCGAGCTACGTGATCGAGCTGCTGCAACCCTGGCATGAGAGCTTTAGCAAACGGGTCGTGAAGGCCCCGAAGCTGATGTTCCTCGATACCGGGTTGCTCTGTTGGCTGTTGCGAATCCGTGGTGCGGATGACCTGCGGAGTCACCCGTTGCGCGGATCGATCTTCGAGAACTTTGTGTATTCCGAGCTGCGCAAGCTGCACTTGCACCACGGCGTACGTCCCGATCTTTGGTTCTGGCGCGATAGCGCTGGCCACGAGGTAGACTTCGTGGTGGCGGCTCACGGCCGGCGGATTCCGATAGAGGCGAAGTCAGGCATGACGGTGACGCCGGGTACATTTGCTGGGCTTGACTGGTGGTGCAAAACGTCTGGCGAGCCAGGTGGGGTGCTTGTTCACGGTGCGAGCGAGGCCACCCCATTTCGCGCGCACCTTGGCCGAAGCTGGGGCGACATCACGTGACGCGGGTGGCAGGGTTTTCTTCAAGAACGAGGCTTGCGACGATGACTCACCAGCATTTGCACGCCTCCCCACACGACCATGCGCCTTCGCCCCCTCACGCCAAGGACCCCGTCTGCGGCATGAATGTGTCGATCGAACGCGCCAAGCACACCCACGTGCACGAAGGCACGACGCACTACTTCTGCAATCCGAAGTGCCTCGACAAATTCCGCGCCGAGCCAACCCGTTACCTCGAACCTGGACCCGTCGCGGAGACGACGGTGGCGGTTCATGGGGCCGAGTACACGTGCCCAATGCATCCCGAGGTTGTTCGTTCCGCACCAGGCGCGTGCCCCATCTGCGGCATGGCGCTCGAGCCTCGCGAGGTCGCTGCTACCGAGGACAACACCGAGCTCGCCCTCATGTCGCGGCGCTTCTGGCTGAGCTTGCCGCTTGCGTTCGTCGTGTTTGTGCTCGGCATGTCAGAGATGCTTCCCGGTCAACCGTTGCAGCATGCACTTGGCGCGACGCGCATCGCGTGGGCCGAGTTGGTGATCAGCACGCCGGTCGTACTGTGGGGCGCGTATCCGTTTTTTGAGCGCGCGTGGCAGTCGGTTGTCCATCGAAGTCCGAACATGTTCACGCTGATCGGACTCGGTACGGGCGTGGCGTACATTTACAGCGTTGTGGCGACGCTCTTTCCAAACGTGCTGCCACACACCTTCCGTGGCGGGCACAGCAGTGCGCCGGCGGTGTACTTCGAAGCCGCAGCCGTCATCACGGTGCTGGTCCTCCTCGGACAGGTCTTGGAGCTCCGGGCACGAAGCCAAACAGGGAGCGCGTTGCGATCACTCTTGGGCCTTGCACCAAAGACGGCGCGACGCATTTCGGAAAATGGAAGCGAAAGCGATGTGCCGCTCGAGCACATCCAAGTCGGTGATCACCTGCGCGTGAGGCCGGGCGAACGCGTTCCTGTGGACGGGACGGTCATTGAGGGCCAGAGCTCGGTCGATGAGTCCATGGTCACCGGCGAACCCATTCCCGTCGAGAAAGATTCAGGCAGGGCCGTCACGGGTGGAACTGTCAATGGAACAGGCGGCTTGGTGATGCGCGCCGAGCGCGTTGGACGCGATACGTTGCTCGCGCAAATCGTCAAGATGGTGAACGAAGCCCAGCGAAGCCGCGCGCCGATTCAGCGCCTCGCGGACGTTGTCGCCGGGTACTTTGTCCCTGCCGTGATGGTGTCCGCCGTGCTCACGTTTGTCGCCTGGAGTGTGTGGGGCCCAGAGCCAAGAATGGCGCATGGATTGGTCAACGCAATTGCCGTTCTCATCATCGCGTGCCCCTGCGCACTTGGCCTCGCGACGCCGATGTCGATCATGGTCGGTACGGGCCGAGGCGCAACAGCTGGCGTGCTCTTCAAGAACGCAGAGGCACTCGAAACGCTCGAGAAGATCGACACCCTCGTTGTCGACAAGACGGGCACGCTCACCGAAGGCAAGCCGGTGCTTACCGCCGATATTGTCGCCGAAGGCTTTGATGAGCCAACCGTGTTGCGTCTCGCCGCAAGCCTTGAGCGCGCAAGCGAACATCCGCTCGCAAACGCAATCGTTCAGGGGGCAGCGTCGCGAGGTCTTCAACTCGATAGCGCTGAAGGCTTTCAATCGGTGACGGGCAAGGGGATTCGCGGCAACGTTGCGGGCGTTCCTGTTGCGGTCGGAACCGCTGCGTTTCTTAAGCAGCTCGGCATTGACGCAACTTC
>CAMBEV010000169.1 GCA_945865595.1 Nannocystis exedens
CTCGTCGCAACCGTACAATCCGCGAGTGATCGGCACAAGTGGTTCACCGCGTTTGGGGGCAAGGGAAGCGCCGCAAGTTTCGGAAGTGAAGTAGGCAAGGAGGCTGCGTCCTCAGGTGGATCCGAGGTACTTGAAGAGATTGGTGATGCGATTCTCACCAAGGCAGGCACTCTCGCGTTCTTCGTGATCGACGTCGCCAAAGTTGCTGTTGAGAACTCGTGCTACGGAAAAACGTCGAGCGCGGGAAAGGCGTCGATCGAGCAGTTGCTCGCGCTGGGGGGGCGCTTCTACTACGAGCAGCGCATCGTGCCTCGTATGGCGTCAAACCTCCGCCCAGCGCTTCTTCAGACTGCGTACTACCGAGCGTTTATCGGCGATCCCGGCTCAGGCCTAGGCGAATGGCGGGTGGTACCGCTCTTCGCGAGCGCACTGCCTGTTAATGTGAAGTGAGGAAACAAATCTCGACTGACCCGGGTTGATGCGATAACAAAAAGCGCACTGCGTCCGCCCCGCCGAAACGCCAAACTAGCGACCGGACAGCCGTTCGTGAGGAGCCCGAGGCCCTGCGCGGGTGGCTCGCGGACGTCCTTCGTGCGGTACGATAAGCGACGTTGCGCCAGCCCAGCCTAGATCGCACGCGGTCGACCCTCCGATTCTCATCCGATCGGCTCGGTCTCACAGGCGGTTTTCCACTCGCCCGCGAGTTGCAGCTCAGCTACCCAGCGCTGAAGATAGGCGCCATCAAGGTTCTCTCTCGAGGTCGCCAAAATCCCTGCCACGTCGCGACGCTGGCGCTCCGAGCCGCCCGATTGTCTCGACCACTCGAGCTTCGCGATAATCGTATCTTCAGCCGTCGCCACAAAAACGTCGACGCCGGCAAGTGTGATTCGCTGACGTCGGCTGAACTCGCCTTCGCTAAAGGCGCGCCGCTTGCGGATGATGAAATCGACTTTCCAGCCGGTCTCTTGGTCAATCAAGTTGAACATCGAACGGCGTCGAAACGCATCGAGAGCCGCATCGCGATCGAAGTAATACGCCGCCTCAGGAAACTCGCGCAGCAGTGCCTCGATAGCGGCGATGTCGGGCGGGTCGATCACCACGTCAAGGTCTTGGGTGGCGCGCGGCAGGCCGTGTGTAGTGCTCGCAAACGAGCCGGCAATCATGAACGGGATTCCGGCTCTCTCGAGCGCTGCAGACATACGCGCAAGGACAAGTCCGATGCCGCTCATCGCGCTCGGCTTGCCTCGATCAGGCGCAGCACGTACTGCTTCCTCGCGTCAGCCTCGGTGAGACCGGGCTGACGGCGACACATGCCCTCAATCGTCATCTGCCGCGTCACCTCGCTCATCTCGACCGCGACACGTAGGCGTCCCTCAGGCCCGAGTCGACGCATGACCGCCACCTGCACGGCGATGGCTTCCGCAGACGTATCGGTGGCCATGACCCACCGTATACGCGGCCAACGAGCCGGCGTCCAAGAAACCCAGCGAACCGATGGGTGCGCACGGGCGCGGATTGACGTGCTCGCTGGTGCTCCTCAGGGCCCCCACGACGCGTGGTAGCCCAGGTCTTCGAGCTGCACGGCCTGCCTTGTCGGAATCAGCGGCCGTAGAGTGTCCATCATCACGGCGAGTTCGTCAGTGCGGGTCGAACCAATACTGGCTTCGTAGGCGCCCGGATGCGGCCCGTGCGCAACACCTGCAGGGTGCATCGATATGGCGCCTGGGCCTACGCCTCGGCGACTCGTGAAGTTGCCTCGCAAGTAGAGAATCACCTCATCGCAATCGACGCTCGAATGGGGATAAGGGCACGGAATGGCCTGCGGGTGAAAGTCGACAAGGCGCGGTACAAATGAACAGAAGAGTGCGCCCTGTGATTCGAACGTCGCGTGAACCGTCGGGGGCAGGTGAACCAAACCGACCTTCGGCTGGTACTTTTCGATCGCAAACGCGAACGGATACGCGAAGCCGTCCCAGCCGACGACGTCCATGAGCGGATGCTCCGCGACATAGCGCGTGAACCTTCCGCGCTTCTTCACGAAGAGCTCGCGTGGCCCGTCCTGCACCGCATCGAGCGTCGCGATCGGCCCGATAGGACGCACAAAATCGCGATGCGTGTATGGCGCATCCATTCGCAACTGCCCAACCGGATTGCGGAACTGCTTCGGGATGAACACCTCGTCATGCACCTCGAACAAGATGAGCGACATCGGGGCAGTCACATGCCAACGATGAACGAGGGAGCGCGGGATGACGACGTAGTCGCCTGCCTTCACGTCGAGGAAGCCGCAGCTCGACTCGAGGCGTCCCGAACCCTCAGAGGCGAACCAAAGCTCGTCACCGTCACCGTTTGCAAAGTACACGTCGTCGGTTGCATTTGGGCGTGAGAGGTACACGGTCACGTCAGCGTTGAAGAGAATCGGCACGCGCCCATCGAAGACAGTGCCGCCCACGGGCACGCGGTTGCTCAAGTACAGCCGTCGCTTGAGCGGCAAGCCGTCGTCATCCGCTGCCACGGCCTGCGCAAATCCTCGCCCAGAGAGCTCAACCTCGCGATGCGGCGTGATCGGAAACCGGTGGTAGAAGTAGTTGAACGCTCCCGCAAAGCCACCGCGCGTGAACATCTCTTCGTAAAGTAGCTTACCCGAACCGTCACGCAGGGCGGTGTGCGGTTTGTCGGGGATGAGACCTGCACATTGGCGATCGATCACTTGGCCTGCGCTCTCTCGATGCTCTCAAACAGCGCGCGAAAGTTGCCGTAGCCAAAGCCCTCATCGCCGGCGCGTTGAATGATCTCGTAGAAAAATGGTCCCGCGCGCGAGTCGTCGTAGAGCGACGCGGCTTCGCGCATAAAGATTTGCAGCATGTACTTGTCATGCGCGCCATCGAGCAGAATCTCTTCACGCTCGAGCACCGAAATTTCTTGCGATACGTTACGAATGCCCAGTTGCTCGAGGCGAGCTGGTAAGTCGTCGAAATACGACTTGGGCGTGCGCATGAACTCAACGCTTCGGCGCCTGAGCTCTTGCACCGTACTGATGATGTCGGGCACGGCGAACGCGACGTGCTGCACGCCGGAGCCGCCGTTATCGTCAACGAACTTCCATATTTGCGACTCGCGGAAATGAGGCCGCATCGGCTCATTTGTGGCGAACTTCACGCCGCTCTTCGGATCCCACATGACGATGGAACGCAAGCCTGAGCCCGATGCGCGCTGCTTTGCGACGTCTTCGGTGTGAAACGTGATTTCCCAAAAAGGTTCGAAGCCAAGCACCTCGCGGTACCAGGCGATGATGGGCTGCATCGTCAATCCGTTTGACGTGATGTGGTCGATCGCGGCGATACCGAACTGGTTGGCGGGCTGCGATCGGTGACCGGATCCGACGTCTTCAAAACCGGGCGCGAAACCTGGGTAGTTGCGGCGCTCGACAAAACGAAACGCGAGGTCAGCCAGTGGCGTCGCGATTTCGACGCTGCGGTAGACGCCGCCGTTGGGGTCTCGCTCGGTGATGGGCTCAGCGAGCAGCGTGCCGCCGCGCGATTCTAGAACGGCGATAGTCTTGTCGAGATCTTCGACGAGAAACCCGAGGCTCATCACACCCGCAGGGTGGCGTTTCAAAAATCGGGCGGCCTTCGATTGTTGCGTCAGCGGGGACGAAACCGCCACACGCACACCACCCGCGCCGAAGACGACCGATAGCTGACCACTGCGTGCGACGAGCGCTTGGTCAGCCCGCGCAACCTCTTTGAAGTCGAGTTTTTGGGTATAAAATGCGCGCGATCGCTCGATGTTTTCGACGACAAAATGCAGCGAGTCGTAACCGAGTATGCCGAGGCTCATGGGCGGCAGAATGCCACAACAGCCACAAAAAAGGCGATCTACGGGGCGGTGCACCTCGCCGTAGACCGCTCCTTGTGGTACTCCCCGACCATGTCGCGAGACACAGCACCGTTGAGTCGCAAGCCCACGAAGTACCTCTTCGTCACCGGCGGAGTCGTTTCCTCCATCGGCAAGGGCCTCGCAAGCGCCTCGATCGGCGCGTTGCTCGAGGCGCGCGGCCTGCGGGTCACGCACATGAAGCTCGACCCTTATATCAATGTCGACCCGGGCACGATGAGCCCATACCAGCACGGCGAAGTGTTCGTCACCGATGACGGCGCCGAAACCGATCTCGACCTCGGTCACTACGAACGCTTCACGACGGTGCGCACCGGTCGCCAGAACAACCTAACGACCGGCCGCGTCTACGAAGCGGTCATCTCGAAGGAGCGCCGCGGCGAGTATCTCGGAGCCACCGTTCAGGTGATTCCGCACATCACCGACGAGATCAAGCAGCGCGTGCGCGACTGCGCCGAAGGCGTCGATGTGGCGATCATCGAAGTCGGCGGCACCGCGGGCGACATCGAGTCATTGCCGTTTCTCGAGGCTATCCGCCAGCTCAAGCTTGAGGCGGGTCCACAGAACGCGCTCAGCCTGCACGTCACGCTCGTGCCCTACATCGCGTCCGCAGGCGAGTTGAAGACGAAGCCCACCCAACACGCCGTGAAAGAGATGCGCGAGATCGGCATTCAGCCCGACATTTTGATCTGCCGCTGCCAGATGCCACTGTCGCGCGCGCTCAAGGAGAAGATCGCGCTCTTCTCGAACGTGCCCGTGGAAGCCGTCATCGCTGCGCTAGACGTCAACTGTATTTACGAAGTGCCGCTCGCTCTGCACGCCGAGGGCATCGACGAACTGATCACCGATCGCTTGAACATTTGGGCGCGCTCCCCCGACCTCAGCACATGGCGCCGAATCGTCGATCGCTTCAGTAAGCCAACGAAGGGCACCGTCCGGATCGGCATCGTTGGCAAATACGTACACCTGAAGGATGCATACAAATCGCTGCACGAGGCGCTCGTACACGGCGGCCTCTCGAACGACTGCAAGGTGGATCTCGAGTACATCGACTCCGAACAGATCGAGCTCGACGGCCCCGAGAAGCACGTGTCGCACGTCGACGCGATCTTGGTCCCAGGCGGCTTCGGCGATCGCGGAACCGAGGGCAAGATCATGGCGATCGAGTATGCGCGAACGCAGCGCGTACCGTTCTTCGGCATCTGCCTCGGCATGCAGCTCGCTGTGGTCGAGTACGCTCGGCACGTTGCGAACCTTGAGAACGCGAATTCAAGCGAGTTCGATCAGGACGCGCCGCATTTGGTGATTGACCTGATGCCGGAGCAACGCGGCGTGCGAAGTAAGGGCGCGACCATGCGGCTTGGTGCCTACCCTTGCACGCTTGAGCCCGGCTCGCTCGCCGCGAGCATCTATGGCACCAACGAAATCTCAGAACGTCACCGCCATCGTTACGAATTCAGCAACGAGTACCGCGACCGGTTGACCGCTGCGGGCTTGGCGCTCTCGGGGACATCGCCCGACAAGCGTCTCGTCGAGATGATCGAGTTGCGCGACCACCCCTACTTCGTCGGTTGCCAGTTCCACCCCGAGCTGAAGAGCCGCCCCGCCGAGCCGCATCCACTCTTTGCGCGGTTCGTTCAAGCGGCGCTTGAGCGGCAGACGTCGCGACCGAAGGCTGAAGCGCGCGCGAGCCAGGAGCCGCTCGCGATCAACTGACTTCGGCGGCTACTGGCTGACGCGCACCGTCGCGCGCACGCCGTAGTGGTCGGACAATGGAACCTTGCCCGCTACGTTGTGCTGACCGTCAGCCGCGCGGCGCATGCCGTCGACGACGTCAGTGTCGAAGGTTCGGCTCGCGGATACCGTCGAGGCCGCCGGGAATCCCGCTAGGTAGATGTGATCGATCCACGAATTCTGTTCACCATCGGTGTTGTGGTTGGCCACGCAAAACGTGCAAGTTGGAACGTAACTCGCGTTGATCGCTTCTTGGTAGCCCGACAGCATTGCGAGGGTTTTGGCGCCGTACGCGGGCAACAACGTGCCTCCGTCACCCGGATCGCCGATGCCGTGCGCTTTGTCTTCCGGCGTCGCGTTGAAGTCGCCCATGATAATGGCCCGTTTAGTTCCGGATGCTGCGGAGACCCATGCAACAAGCTGCTTGGCCTGGAGCGCCTGCTCGGCGATCCAGCCGTTGTCGTCGCCTGCCCCGAATTGACCGGTGTAGGGATAGTAGAACGTGTCTGAGAAGTATGGCGACAAGTGGGTGCAGTAGAGGTCAACGTCCGCGGTGGCGCCAGCGCTCACCGGCACCGCGGCTGTTGCCTTTGCGGCCGTGCGGCGTATCCACGTACCAGGCAACACGAGTTGCTCAGGCTTCGAGAGTGGGTAGCGCGAGAGCATGAGGATACCGTTCTGCCCTTTGTAGCCAAGCCCACCGCGCACGTTCGTCGTGCATTCGCTCTTCATCTCGTTGAATGTCGAGGTCGGAAGCGACGACGCGAAGCATCCGTAGCAGCGCTTGTCGGCAGCCAGCAGAAGCTTCACGGCGCTTCCGGCGCACTCTTTCTTCGCACATTCTGTGCTGGTCGCCATGCCGTCGAGCGAACCCGGAACTGTCGAACATTTGTCCTTCAGGCAGTCGAGCCCAACTGAGAGCGCCTCAGCTTGATCGGCTACGCAAGGCGGCGTTGTGTACGCCGTTGGGGTCGCACCGTTCGCGTCCTTGTTCTCGGTGAGCGGAGTGTCGAGGTCGGTCGCGAAGTGCACTTCGTAAGGAAAGTTGACCTTCGCCGCGGCGATGATCGCGTCCTTATCACTCTTTACCCACGCTTCTTGAATGCAGAGCACGTCGGTCTCTGCAGCCGCAAGCGCTGCAAACACTGCGGGGCGACGCGCGGCCTCGTTGGGCACGAACGACCCGGCAAGCCCGATGTTGAACGAGTCCACGCGGAGGTCAACCGAGGCTCCTGCATCGGCTCCCCCCTCGACACCGCCATCAGGCGTCGTCGTCGAGGACGAACATGCGGCAACCGCGAGACACGAACCGATCAGAAGAGACGTAGCGACGTGTTTCATAGGCCGCATATGACGCTACGATACGTCCTTGGTCAAGCGGCTTACCGTTTACCACGCACCCTCACGGTGTGAGGCGGTAATAGCCGTCGGGGTTGTAGAGGAAGTACGCGTCGTAGGGCGCTAGGCGCGGAAGCTTTGCGTACACCTTGCCGCTCGCGTCGGTCGCTTCTGGAAGTGATGAGCCAAAAAAAATTCGGCGTGGGGGCGGCGACGACGCCTCCAATGTGTCAGGATGCTTGACGAATGAGTCCTCGCGGATGGTCTCGGCAACTTCATCCACCCACTTGAGCTTCTTTGCGACGTCAGCGAACTCACGCCAGTCGCCAGAACTGCGGTTTTGGTACATTCGCTTGATAAACTCGTCGAGACTAATGCCCATCTTTGCTGCGATGGGCTGCGCTGCGCGCCTCCACCACTCTTCGAGTTCTTTTACGCGTTCGCGATGCTCGGTGAGGTTGCCCAGTGTGCCTCCCGCAAGCTGATGGTGCAGGATGATAGCGTTCGGGTAGGCAAAGGAACGCGCGGCAAGGGTGGTGATGGCGGCCGCCATGCTCGCTGCGAAGGACTTGACGACCACGTACACAGGCGCTGCGCTGCCCTTCATCGTCTTGAGAATTTTGTAACCCGCGGCGACCGAGCCGCCTGGCGATTCGTCGATCACGATGAAGATCGGAAACTCGTGGGTCTGATTGTTAAAGAAGTTGATCCTCTCGGTAATGCGGTCCGCCATAT
>CAMBEV010000170.1 GCA_945865595.1 Nannocystis exedens
CATAGATAGCGCACACACCGGTTTAGACGACCCACTTGCCGCCCTTGCACTCGGCATAGTTGTCCACTGGCCGGGCTGGGCATGGCTGCGTCGGGTAACTGCAACGAAGAGCCCCAGCGCATTCGCTGTCGCGCCTCGGAACCGCTTGAGGACAATTCGGATCGCTAGCGTCGAAGTCAGGAATCTGAGAACGAGCGTCGTCAAAACTTGCGTCCACCGGAGCAGAGTCTGCAGTCGGCGTGATTGTGTCGCTGCAGGCTGAGACCAGCGCGGAGATCACGAGAGGTGTAAGAATCTTCATCGAGCACGCTCTGCGATTAGTTGGAGGCGAAGGCAACTCATAAAGTCTTGAGCCACGGAGCACCGCGAAGTCGCGTGGGGAATCGGAAGTTGGTTGCGAGCCGCGATCTCACCCCTGATGTTAAGGGTCCTTTGCCCGTTTTGCAGTCGACGGGGGTTGCCCGATCCTGCGTGGAAGGGTCTGAGAGATTGAGCAGATCGATCGTCGCCCACGTTTTCGAAATCACGACGAAGTTCGAATGGGCGAAGAAGTCTTGAATGCCGTGAAATGCTCGTCCAATCGTTTCCAGCGCCACCTCCGTTTTGCCGCTCACGATGCTTGCAACAGCGAGCTCAAACTTCGCTCGAAGACGGGCCGAGCCTGCGGAAAACGCCTCGTTGTCAAAATGCGCTGCAGGCGTGAACCACTCGCCACTGGCCTCTACTTTGCCTGGCACGGAGCCAAAGCCAAAGCCGAAGGCGACCAAGTCCGTTGGATTGACGAGCCGTGTGTGATCAGCACAAGCACGGTTCTGTGAGAGGTGCCCCGGGAAACTGGGGGCGCCTACTCGATCTAGGAGTGTGGATTATGGGTGCGCGATGATCGGCACGCATGCATAGCGCCGCGACGTCGAGATCAAGCTGCTGTAGCTGCTCGTCGTTGTCCACAACTTGACGTCGCGCACGAAGACGTGGGTGTCTGAGATACTGCCGGTCTGAGCCATATCGGCTCCTCCGTACAACACGTCGCGGCTGCCCGCGGGCGTGAAGAATCCGTCCTGGAGCTCCGCAGATTCCTCGAGTTTTAGCGATTCGTACCTCCCGTAGTTGTTCGCGCCCCAGTAGCTGCCGCTGAGTTTTATTCCGAGTGAGCTAGTAGAAACGAGATAAGCGGAGACTGACATCGTCCATGCATCCAGGTACTTCACCCCGACCTCACGACGCCAAGGCGTGCATCCAGTCTGAGGATGGCAGCTTTGCGAATCGATGACGAATGAGGTGCTCTTACCGAGTTCGACGCTCGACGTGCTCGGTGGAAAACGGGCGAGCACTTCTTCATCGGCAATGACTGGTTGGCCTTCGCATTCTGCGGGCGGTGGCGTGGCCGGGTATGCGATACGCGGCGGCGCGACGGGCGGCGTTGACCCCGTGAATGTCACCGACACATCGTAATAGGTGAGGGCGTCAACTTCGACGCGCGTCCCTCCGGCGAACGAGATGCAACCTGTGGTCGCCGCACCTTTGATGTCCACGGAGACCTTGCGGTACCCGCCGCCGGTATCCACAGAGGCTTTGCCCGCGAGTTCTCCGGTCGTGGCGTTGTGTTCAAGACTCCAGGAGTTCCCGCTTACGCCGCCCAGGAGCTCGACTCTGCCATCTCCATTGTACTCGCTCGTTAGACGGTCGTGGGTAAGCGCCTTTACAGTCACAGGATCAGCGCATCCGGATCCGGCATTGCAAAAGCGAATGCTCGATTGAAAAGTGCCGGAGAGCTCGAGCCCGGGCTCAGCGGCCTGTGGTGTGCGGTCGATGACGCCTTGCGCGAGAAGGGGCGTCCCGGTGCAGCCCGTGGGCAGGCCGGCGGTTTTCGCAAGACTGACCGTAAAGCTTGCGTTGCGGCGGCGGTACTCGCGAAACGCGATGAAGTACTCTTGCGTCTTCTCGAGCTTCGCCTTCACCACGCCGTCGATAGACTGGGTACCCGAAAGAATGGCGACGTATTGCGAGCCGCGCTGTTCGACCAGGTACGCGCGAGCCACCCGGTCAGCAGTCGTCGGGGCGATCGTGGCCACAAGTTCATCTCCTGCCGCGCCGTTCCATCGAACCACTCGCCACCCGGTCGCCTGGGTGTACGCGATCGGTTGCGTCGTGTTGCCGTAGGTTAGGAGCGGCGCGTTCGCAAAGGCAGTCGCCGGAAACTGAACGAGCCCACTCTCCTCGGGGGACGTTTCGGTATCGTCTGCGACACTGCAAGCGGCAACCACAAACGCGCAGAGAAACACAGGCCTGAACGACTTCGGTATTCGCACTTAGGACCTCCGAGGGTGAAGACAAGGGAAGAGCCTCTCGTCTGGAACGGGCTGTGGCTTGCCACGAAGCCAAGCTTGCGCAAGCGAAATTCGGTATGGGGTAACTCGCGCTAGTAGTTCGTCAACCTTCGGTTGACGGGTAATGCGCGCGGAGCTTGATGCGCGCATCCTTCGCGGTGAAGCGCCAGGAGATGCACGCGCTGCGTAGTCGCTACCTTCGTTGGGCGAAGAGTGCGGGATGCACCAAAGCCGAAGTGGGCGCAGTAACCGGGGTGCAGCGATTTGGATCGAGCCTGAACGTACACGTGCACCCCTTCGGGTATACCCCTCCGGGTATCGCGATGCGCGTTCACGAGGCGCGTCACTTCCACACGCTTGTTGTGGACGGCGTGCACATCGAAGGGCCCGACGGCGCGCTTCGCTTCGTGCCCGGGCCACTGCCCACGCGAGCAACGCGCAGCCCGCCCTGCCGATGACCCGCGCACTCACGGAGGTCGGCATGGAGCGCGGGACACTGGTGACCGAACGCAGTGTCAACACCCTTGACGATGAACAAACTGGACGACAGACGCGCGACCGCGACGCGGTGACCCACGATCGCTTCAACGTGCATGCAAGTGTGACCATGGCAGCCGAGGACGACCTGGGCCGCGAGCGGTTGTGTCGCTACATTACCCGACCGCCATTCGCGCTTGACCGTTTGCACATGCGGCCTGATGGTATCCGCTGTTGCGTTTCCACGGAACACTCGCTCCGCGCCACGCCTGGCGCTCGACATCCGTGTTGGTCACAATGACCAACCCCGTTTTCTCAGGCTACGTGCCCAAGCCGATAGGGCGGGCTATGTCGCTCAGCTGCCGCTGCGCCAGGCGACGCGACTTGCCTCGCGAGCTTGGCATCATTCAGGTACCATGCGACGATACTCCGCAATGCGAGCGATGAAGGCCTTGCGAGCGGCGCGCAAGCCGTTTCCCAGCGTGCCAACGTCACGCGGCTGATCCCAAGCCGCTCCGCCAACTCCACCTGCGTCATCCCTAGGGTTTCTCGGAGGTACCTTACTTCTTCCGGACGCAACTCCTCTGCTTGCTCGACAATCATTCGCGCAAGCTGTTGCATGGCGTGGTCCAAAACCGTTCCTTCCAGCATGACATGGCTGCAGGCACTGCATACAAGCGCTGGCGCTTTCGTGAGAAATACCGAACCAAGACCCACGAGCGCTCCGATGTTGTGGTTGGCGATCTTGCCTTTGCGCATCTTGCCTTTGCCGCATTTCGAACATTGGATCATGACTAACCTCAAAATACTGTGATGAGCAGCGTTCGTCGTCCCAGATGGTCGACGAACGCTTCGATGCCGATCGACGTAGCTTGTCCATCCAAATCAGGACCCGTCACGCGCCACGATGTGCCCCCGGCCAATGGTGGTTGCTGCGCGTGATACTCCGCGCACTTGGTGGCATGAAAAATGGCGTGCTTTGCGTCTTGCAGCGAAATTCGTCTCTGGCGCGACCGCATCAGGAAATGACCATCGACAACATATCGCCCGTTCAACGTCGCCTCCTGAATCCATGCCAGCGCGGTCGCCGCATCGACTGGGGGCGCGTCCTTCATTGTAACAATATGATACAAGCGACGCCGCCGGTCAAGCAACACTCGGCCCTCACGACCCGAACAGAAGCGCCTCAACCGCGGCAACCGAAGGGTAAAGCACGTTGACCTTCAGCTGTGCCTTCGCGCTTCCGTCAGAGAGGCGCTTGCGGCGCTCTCTCTCGTACGTCCCCGCGGGCACGGCGACCACTTCGAGCGGCGCGAGCAGCTGGCCCCTTCGCACGCGCCCGTAGTCCATCGCGACGCGATCCACATGCGGTAGCGCGGCGGCGTTTCGGCCGTCACCGGCGCCCAAGCAAACCACGTTCGCTCGAACCCGAGCTTCGCCGACACTCGATGCACATGGTGCGCTTGCTCGATGGCGAGCTCTACGCGAAGGGCTCCCGCGTCGAGTGGGCTACACTGCTTGCTCGAACGTTTGACGTGGACGTGAAACGGTGCGCCCGGTGACGCGCCGTATCTGCCGCGCAGCCCGCGACAACTACGCCGCCTTGGAGCGTGAGTGTGAGGAGGCACGGCGTGAGGGCTTCAACGTCTTCGCGGCTTCAACCACGGCGCGTAGGGCGGCGTTGACCGCGTCCGAGCTTCCGAAATGTGCAAAGAGTTTAGGATCCACTAAGGCAATCGCAAAGGAGCGCCGCGCTCGCGCTGCGTACTTGCCGCGTGGCAAGCGCTTCATTTTCGAAAAATCGACCTCCGGAATCGCATTCAGTGAAGCCGGTGATGGCTCATTGCTCTTGTTCATAGGCTCTCCGTTCGCGCTTGCTCGCGCGGCGCGCGCTGATGATTCGAAGAATACGACCGTGGATTCGTTCGGTGAATATGACGAGCAAGACGCGTCCGACTGAAGAATGTCCGATCAGCACAAGTCTTTCAGAATCTGTGGTGTCCTGAAATGGAACCGCCAAGTCGTCGAGAAAAACCGTCATCGCCTCTTCGAACGTCACGCCGTGCTTGCGAACGTTGGCCGCAGCCTTTGCCGCGTCCCATTCAAAGTCACCCGCACGAACAGTCGGCACTCGACGAACTTACCATGAGAAAAAAGTGCATGTCAGGCATCGTTACCGTCGTCCTGGTCGCCAAGTATTGGTAAGTCCTCGCCGAGACCGCACTCCGTCCGTCGGGTTTGCGGCTTGCTGCAGCCCGCCTTGCGACGACGAGCGCAAGTGCGGACGCCGCTCGGTATAGCAGCACCGCAAACCCCGCAACCGCATGCCGCGCGACGAGCTTGTCTGTTCCGAGAACCACCAGACGTAGCGCGTGGCCAGACACCCCGGCTGCCCGGGAATCGCAAGCATGCGCGACTAAGCCATCCGACGCCAAACCCGGTTTCGAGGGCGAAGTGGTGATTGGCTCGATGGGTGTGTTCGCGCTCGTGAACGCCAAGCCCAAGGGCGCCGTGGCTGCTGGCGGCAACGACGTCACCGCCGCTGACTTCAAGACGGTGCAGGTGTCGTGCGCGAGACGCCGAACGCATCAAGGCGCGCGTCGTCGTTGGTAAGACGATGCCGCTCGCGAACAGACCCACATGACCGACGAAGAGCGCGAGCTCTTGTCGCAGTGGATTTACGAGGGCGCCAAGTTGAACTGAGGGCGTCGAGTCACAAGCCTGCCCGCTCGAGAGTGGGGACGTCGACAAGATCTTTGTCGCGTCCTGAAGCGCCACGATGTTTGGTGCGCCCTGGCTCGACGGAGAGCGTCTCGCGCGCGCATTTGCGGTGCTCCGCTACCCAGGCGCGATCGTTCGGCCGCTCAGCTTTCAGCCGACGTTCCATAAGTACCGGGGCGAGGTGTGCGGCGGCGTGGAAGTGCACGTCACCGACCGTGAACAATTCAAGTCGCTGAAAACATATCTGTCGCTGATCGCTTTAGCGCACCGGCATCACCCCAACGAATTTCGCTTTCGGACGGAGCGCTACGAGTACGTCGACGGTATCCCCGCCTTCGACTTGCTCACCGGAAGCGCTTTCGCGCGTGAGGCGATTTTACGCGGGGAGGAGCCTCACGGGGTTGCGAATGCGGTTAGCGAAGTGGGGGAGAGGGAGCGCGCGGTGCACCGTGAGGCGATTTTGGCGTACCGAGGCTATTGCGTTTGAGGCACACTTAACGAACTGCCGCAAAATAGCGCTTTCGACGCGGGCTCGATAGCCTTGGCCAGGTGGAAGCCGAGTACGAAGACAGCCTGGTGGGTCGCACCATCGCCGGAAAATACGCCATCGTCGCTTTCTTGGGCGGCGGCTCGATGGGCAAGGTCTACCAAGCGCGCCAACTCGGACTCGACAAATCGGTCGCCATCAAGGTGATGAACCAAAAGCTCGCGCGCGACGAAGCGTTCGCGGTGCGCTTCTACCGCGAGGCGAAGGCCGCAGCGCGCCTTGATCACCCGAACTCGACGCGGGTGCTGGACTTCGGCGAAGAGCCCGATGGTCTTCTCTATATCGCGATGGAGTACCTCGATGGTCGCGACCTCGAGCAAGTGATCCAAAAAGAGTCACCGATCGACTGCCGCCGCATCGCGATGATCGCAAACCAGATGCTCTCTGCGATCGCCGTCGCACATGACGTCGGCATCATCCATCGCGATTTGAAGCCAGAGAACGTCATGCTCATTCGCGGCGTCGATGAGGAAGGTGCGCCACGTGAAATGGTCAAGGTGTGCGACTTTGGGATCGCCAAGTTAGTTGACCGTACCACTGAGGGCCCTGCGCGCACGACATCAGGTCTCGTTGTCGGCACGCCCGAGTACATGTCGCCTGAGCAAGGCAAAGGCGAATCGGTCGACGCGCGAAGCGACATCTATTCAGTCGGCGTCATGCTCTACGAAATGATCACCGCCCGCGTACCTTTTGCGGCCGAAACGCCCATCGCGATCGTTTTTCGACACGTCACCGAAGAGCCCAAAGCGCCCTCTCTATGGCGGGCTGATACGGATCCGCGCCTGGAACAGATTTGCCTTCGCGCCCTTCAGAAAAACAAGGACGACCGCTTTCAAACGGCGCGTGAAATGCGCGCCGCGCTTCGGGTAATCCTTCGCGTCGAGGACGAAGGCGTCGTGATCCCTGTCTCGCAACCACTTCGCATGCCGGTAACTGCACCACCGGTCGCGCGCACCGAGAAGCCGCCGGTCCGTGCGGTGCCTGCATCGAGAACAGCGCGCACACTTTTGCCATGGGTTGCCGCTATTGCCCTGGTGGCGGGCGCGCTCGGAATGCGAACGTGGGCCAATCGTTCAGCAACTGGACTACCAGTGCAGCCGCCGCCGGCCACGGTGACAGCGCCCCTCCTGCCGCAGCCGGCCGTCATGCCGCCCGTGGTTCCGCCTGCCGCACGCGAGGAAACCACGCAACCGTTGGCCCCTGCGCCAACCGTCAAGGAGCTTGCCCATCGCCTGGCGCGGCCTTCATCACGAAGTGCATCGGTAAGCGCAGCCCCGACCGAGGCCGTGCCTGAAACGCAGCCGCCAGCCGAACTGCCTGCCGCGCCCGCGCCACCCGCACCACCACCGCTGCCGCAGCTCCCCTCGATCGCGCCTGATACGGTCGAAATCGGCCCTCAAGAATCAGGCACCGCGCCTTCGGTCACGCCACTCGTATCCGTTGCTCCGTCAGCTTCAGTGGCGCCTACAATTGTTTCCCCACAACCGTCCGCACCCGCGGAATAGACTTACCTTCGGAGGGGTTGAGCCTACAGTAGCCACCCTGGATCAAAAATTATCCACGGCCGGGCTTGCGCACTGACCAATCAAGGTCAAAGCTATATGA
>CAMBEV010000171.1 GCA_945865595.1 Nannocystis exedens
CGTTTCTCTTCAACTAAACAAATGTTCCAAGTCGCCCTTCGTCAGCTTCTTCGCGCCGCCAGCGTCTTCGCTGAGGACAGCGCCAACGAGTTCGCGCTTCTTGCCACCGAGTTCAAGCATCTTCTCTTCGATCGTGCCCTTCGCGAGAAGGCGATACATCGTAACGACCTTCGTCTGACCGATGCGATGCGCGCGGTCGGTTGCCTGGTCTTCGACCGCCGGATTCCACCATGGGTCGAAGTGAATAACCGTGTCGGCCGCGGTTAGATTCAGGCCGCTACCGCCAGCCTTGAGTGAGATGAGGAAGACCGGTGGGCCATCGTCGCGCTGAAAGTTATCGACACACGCCTGGCGATCTTTCGTGGAGCCGTCGAGATATTCGTAACCAATCTTGTCCTCTTTCAGCGCCTGCCGAATGAGCGTGAGCATCGAGACGAACTGACTGAAGACGAGGACCCGGTGGCCGCCCTCGACGCAGGTTTGAAGCAACTCGCGCAATGCAGCGAGTTTGCCCGAGTCTTCGTCCGTAAATTGGCGCGGCAACCCGAGCAACCGCGGATCGCACGCTGCTTGCCGTAGGCGCGTAAGACCCGCAAGGATCTGAATCTGCGATTTCGCGAGACCGTTTTTTTCGACCTCGCCGAACACCTGTGCGCGCACCTCTTTGAGCACTTGCGCGTAGAGGGCGCCCTGCTCGCCGGTGAGTTCACAGTACTGCTCTGTCTCGATCTTCTCGGGAAGATCCTTTGCCACTTCGGACTTGGTGCGTCGCAAAATGAACGGGTGAATCGTTGCACGAAGGCGCTGTGCCGACTTCTGATCCCCAGCGTCGATTGGCCTCGAGTAACGCTCTTCGAACTTGTTAAGCGGTCCGAGAAGGCCAGGACTCACGAAGTCAAAGATCGACCAAATTTCGGACAATCGATTCTCGATTGGCGTGCCCGAAAGCGCCAGCCTGCGATCGGCCGGTAGTCGCTTGGCGGCACGCGCTGTCGCCGAGAGTGGGTTCTTGATTTGCTGCGCTTCATCGAGAATGACGTACCGCCACTTGACCTTCGCCAAGAGCTCTTCATCGCGACGCAAGAGCGCGTAACTGGTGACGACCACTTCGGCATCGTCGAGTTCGTCTTGTCGATCTTTGCGCTCGCTACCGTGCCAAAGCGCGTGCTTGAGCGACGGCGCGAATTTGTTCATCTCAAGTTCCCAATTGGTCACGACGCTGGTCGGCGCCACAATCAGGACCTTGAACGTGTGCTCGTCGGACTTTTCGTCAGCTGCCTTGACGGCAAGAAGGAGCGCGATGGCCTGCAGTGTTTTCCCGAGACCCATGTCGTCCGCGAGCACCCCACCCGAACCGATCTCGTGAAGGAACCAAAGCCAATGGAAGCCCTGCTCTTGATAGGGACGAAGTTGCGCCTTCAGGTTGCGCGGCTTCTTGATGCCCTTGATTTCGTCAATTTCGCGAAGTTTTTTGAATAGGTCCTTCGCGCTCTCGCCAACCTGCGAGCGACTGACATGCGCAAGCAACTCTTCGATGCGACCCGCCTGTGAGAGCGGGAGCTTGCCTCCGTTGCCACCACCCGTCGCCAAGATCTCGGCTTGGCGTGCGAGGACCTCACGCACTTTTGCCAGATCGATCTGCGCAAACGATCCGTCGGCGAGCCTCACATATTTGCGACCTTCGCCAAGGCAGCGTGCAAGCTCGTCTTGCGTAACAGCAACGCCGTCCGCTTCAAAGCTAAGCCGCAGTGACAGCCAGTCGACTCCGCTTGAAACGCGCGCATTCGCGCTTAGCACGGCCGAACGCACCTGAACGTCGACGAGATCGTCGGGAGCAAAGAGGTCCCAATTTTCTGGCAACGTACTGAGACCTTCGGTCCAAAACCGAATGGCCGCATCACCGTGCGCCACAAAGCGATTGCCGTCTTCGTCAGGTCTAAGTCCCAGGTCAAGCAGCGTCGATGCCGCGTGCTGCTGTGCGACGATGTCGCAACGAATACAGCGCGCCCGGCGAACGCCACTGGCATAATCAACTGGCTTGACGATCACCGGCATCGTAAAACCATCCGCACGCACGTCGACCTCAACGTCGTCATAGGCGGCGCGAAGCGACACCTCGGCTTCGGTGAGCGAGCCACCCGCGGCTACGCGAAAGGTCGGCACCATATCGACGACGTCTGCGACCTGCGACAACTCAGGCAACTCGGCTCCCACCTCGGTTGCCACCCTTGGCAAGCCGTCTGCGATGAGCTGAGCGAGATTTTCGATCGGTTCAGAAATCGACGGCATCTTCGTGAGCCGGCGAATCGCGGCGGGCGACGCACGACGATCGATCGGCCAGGCCCAACCTTCTTGGGCGTCGATGTACCAGCCCGGGCTTCCTTCGAGCCACGTTCCTTGGGCGGTCGAGAACTTTCGTGGGTCGCCAGGACGCTGAAACGAGGCGCGGACGATCACGTTCTCGCCGTCTTGTGAAAGGTCGAGATCGAATCGAGGCCGCAGCGGTTCGTCTGCGAAACGTAACTCCATAAGTTGCGGTTCGAGAACGACCTTGCGCCCTTTGAGGAGGGGCAAGAGATCGCTCGCGTCCTCACCGCGCAATTCAATCGAGCCTCGTCGCGCCGCGGCACTCTCGAGCCGAGCAAGTAAACGTATCGCCTCGCGATCCATCGTCGGCGCCTGGTCTTGAGCGATAAGTAACGCCGATGGTGACAAAGGAGTGCGCGTGGACGGCTCGAGCAGCGCAACAGAGATCGCGCCCGGCTTCACTTGAAGACGGAACTCGATCACGCGAGGCACGGGCGGGATCGGTTCCGGCATCCAACGCTCGATGCCGCTTCCATCAGAGGGTCTCGTGAGGACGGCGTGGGCTGTCCTCATGGCACGCGCACGCGCACGCCTCGAACGACGCGAATTGCCGTCGGAGGTGGGGGCCGCATAAACGGCGGGCGAGGCAGCCTCATTCGCGGGCTGACTCATGGACCGACTCGTGGACTGGGTCATCGACTGACTGGACGCTGGCCGCGTTGTACCCCGTGTTTGATCGCGTGCCGCAATCAACAGGGCGGCAACGTGCTTGCAGTGGCCGCTAATCTTGGCGAATGTTGGGCACGAGCACTGCGACGAAAACCCGGTGGGAGTGAGCTGCACCGACACCGAGTACGGCTCAGGATCGCTGCCTCGAACGAGGCCTCGCGTCAGGGCCTCTTCGATCGCAACCTCGGCCACGGACCCACGGCGAATGTAATCGTAACCGCGCAAAAAGGCGCGCGCGCCTACCAAGCGTCGCAGTGCGCGATCGCTCAGTGCAGACAGAGCCTCTTGAAAGGGAGATCCCAACTTTGCTGTTCGCGCGGCTGAGTCGCGCGCCTTCTTGCGGAAGCGTTGATGTCATGCGGCAAGCGCGAAATAAAACACGCTCGACCTGCTAATTGTCACCACGCGTATCACCTCTTCCATGGCGCCGCAACATGGAACTCAAGTAACGTCGCGCCCCAATCCATGCGAACTACGCGCTCTGTTCTCTTTTCCTTGCTGCTTAGCGGCTGCGTGTCCCCACTTGCCAGCAATCTCGAGGAGCCTGAGGCCAATCGCGTCGTGCTGGCACTCGATCGCGCTGGCGTCGGCGCATCAAAAGAGAGCGACCCCGGCGCTGAGGGACGCTTCCGCGTGAGTGTTGCGCGGCAAGACATGGCCGTCGCCTTGTCGGCACTGCGCGCGGAGGAGCTGCCTCGCGAGCGCCACAAGGGAATACTCGACACGGTGGGCAAGGGAACCCTTATCCCCAGCGCCGCGGCTGAGCATGCCCAGATTGTCGCTGCCACGGGGGCGGAGATTCAGCGCTCGATCGAGTCGGTCGACGGAGTCCTCTCAGCTCGGGTGCACATTCAAGTACCGACCGTTGATCCATTTGCGACGCAGCAACACAAGCCGACCGCAAGTGTCCTCATTGAGCATCGAGGCACGACACCACCCCTGCCCGGAGAGGCGATTGCCAAGCTTGTATCGGGTGCGGTTGCGAATTTACCCGCTCAGGACGTCAACGTCGTCTTTGTGGCACGCGCGGTGCCACTAACGGTACAGGCCACGCTCTCACCCCTTGGGCCGTTCTCGGTTGCGCGTGGGTCCATTCGCGGGATGCAGTTCACGGGCGCTCTCTTGCTCGCTCTCGTCGCGCTCTTCGGGCTGGCGAGTGCCGCGCTGGCACTTCGACTTTCGCGCGTGCAAGCTCAGCTTGCGAACGCACTCTCACGGGGTGAGATGTGATCGACGTTCGCGATATTTCGAAGACGTTTCACCTCGGAATCGAGGGAACACGAAATGTGCTTTCTCGTGTTACTTTTTCGGTTCCGAAGGGCTGCCTCTATGGACTTATTGGTCCGGGAGCATCGGGCAAGAGTGTTCTGCTCAAGTTGATCACGGGCCTCTTGAAGGCCGATCGCGGATCGATCGTGGTTGATGGGAGCAACATGACGACCGCCAACGATCTCGATCTGCAAGAGCTGCGCAAGAAGTTTGGCTTCCTATTTCAAAACAATGCGCTCTTCGATCACATGACGGTCTACGACAACATCGCCTTCCCGCTTCGGAGGCTCTACGCGCCGCCAGAAGACGAGACCCGTGCGCGGGTCGCCGAGCGACTCAAGTGCGTGTCGATGTCCGGCTTTGAAGATCGCCTACCACCTGGCCTTTCCGGCGGACAAAAGAAGCGCATCGGCGTTGCGCGCGCCACGATCTGTCAAGCGCCATACGTGCTCTATGACGAGCCAGCAGCCGGTTTGGACCCCGTCACGTCGCAGAAGATCTTCGACCTTCTTCGGGCGGAGCAAAGAGCCTCCGCGGCCACAGTCATCATGGTCTCCAGCGATCTCGATCGCCTGCTTACCGTAACCGACCGGGTCGGCATGCTCTACCGGGGCGAGCTGATTTTCGATGGAAGCACCGAAGAGGCAAAGACGACCTCCGAGCCACGCGTTCGCCAGTTCGTGCACGGGCTTACCGAGGGCCCTCTTTGAGGTCGCTGACGCGCAGAATGCCGTTGACGCCTCCTCCGCGCCGCGAGAAATGTTTGCCGCATGCGCTACTGGGTTCTTCTTCCGCTCTTCCTCCTCGCATGTGAAAACGACAAGCCGAAGGCGACACCGGCTCCTTCAGCCAGCGACAAGGCGAAGACCGAGAAGAAACCGGAGCCCAAGTTCGGCCTGCTCGCCGAGCCTGGCGCAGAGGCGCCGGGACTGCCCGTCTCGCCGCCAACCCCTGCTGCTTCAGCGCCCGTTCGGGGCTCCGCGACAAAGGCGACGCAACTCGCCGAGGGCGCAGTCAAGTTACTTTCCGCTGGTACCGAACCCCGTAGCCCCCTGCGCTACACATTCAAGGCCGGCAACGCCGAGACCTTCAGCTACGAACTCCGGACGTCGGTTTCAGTGGCCACAGCGCTGGGAAAACAGAAGGATCAAAAGATCCCTGGCGTCCGATGCGAACTGACCGCGGCAACAAAGGAAATCCGTCCCGACGGTGCAGCCGTCGTCGATTGGTCCCTTGAAAAATTCGATGTCCTTGCCGAGACAGGCACCCCCGAAGAAGACCTCAAGGAAGAGCGGGCGGCGTGGGCGCAACTCAAAGGCAGTGTCGGCAAGAGCATCGTGTCGTCACGTGGCTTGACGATAGTTGCTGTGTTTCAGAGCGAAGATCCCGGCACGCAAGCGATGCTCGAACGCCTACGGGGGGTGCTCTCTGACGTCGCAGTGCCACTTCCAGAAGAGGCAGTCGGCAAGGGCGCAAAGTGGCAGCACCGCCGCAAGCCGCAAACGCGTGAGCTTGATCTCTTGCAGGAAGAAACCTTCGACCTCATCGATCTCACGGCGACCGGTGGCAAGGTCGCTCGCCAGTACACCGAAACCGCCGCGCCGCACGAAGTGGCTGGCCGGGTTCCTGGCAGCAAACTTTCGCTCGACGTCTACAAGGGCACGGGCGTCATCGCGAGCGCGTTCAATTGGCTCAAGGTCGTGCCGACAAGCAACACCACGCTCATCCATGAGCAGACGCTGACCGCGAGCACGCCCGACGGAAAGAAAGAAACCGTCAAGCAGAGTATGAAAACCACCGCCAAGCTCACGCCGGCCACGACTAAGAAATAACGTTGACAGTCAAGGGGCGTTACGGTTTCGGCAAGTAGGCACGGCGTATCGCCGCGAGCGTCCCCGCGTCGCTGTCGTCGGCGCCGGTGCTCAACCAGTAGACGGCTTGTTGGGTGCCGGTGCGAACCTGCACCGCACCGCGTTGTTGCGCGGCGAGCGTATAGACCTTTGAAGGCGCGCACACGCCACTGGCAAGGGTACACCCGCGGATCTCGTCGGAGAGAGCGTTGCCGCTGCGGTAGGCCCATGCCAAGCCGACGCCATCGGACTGTATCGCCTCAACTGAAGGCTGTCCCGTAGCCACCGTTGTGGGGGACGCGCCGCAGCCTGCGGCCGGGCAGCTCAGAATCTTGCTGCTCGTCGCGTCGTTGAAATAAACGATTTCATTCCGCGCATCGATTGCGCTGCCTCGTGCGAGAGACAGGTCGACGAATACGGCTGGCTCACAGGGGCTAATGTCGGGGTTCGGACATGCGGTGCGCACCACGCGATTGACGCCGTTCGCACTGGACGCGGCGAAAATGTAAGCTGCGGTGAGGGCAAACCGATCGGGCGGCGATGTATAGCGCGCGATCTCAACGCGGGTCGCGAGGGCTGGGTTCACTGCGAGCCCGATCGCATAGAGGCGCTGCCCATCAAAGCTGTAGAGCGCGTCAGTGGCGCCGAACAGCGCGAGACTCGGCAAATTGCTGATGTAGATCTCGGGGTCGGTGCACGTGTCAACATTGCAACGTGCAAGGCTTGTGGTTGACGAGCCGCTTTGCTTGCCGAGGAAATACACGCTGGTGAGTTTCCCGGCGGTCGCGGTCACGAGCCCTTGCGCAAGGGGCAGCGCTTCAAACGTCCCGGTGTAAAGGGCCGTGCGGTTCGCACAATCGGGAGCGTCACAGCGATAGATGCGCTTTTGATCGTGGAAGAACATCTTCCCGGTCGAGCTCACCAGGAGAGAGCCCATCGCATCAGAAAGCGTCGTGATCGCCTTTGCTACGCACTGGCCCCCGTTGCATGCCCCGGGGTCGGTCGTGGTCCCGCAGGCGCGATCGCAAGAGCCGCAGTTGTTCAGGTCGCTTTTTAAGTTCACGCAGCGCGCTGTGTTCCCGAGCGTGCACGATGCATAGCCGCTTGCACACCCGACAACGCAACCCCCGCCGTTGTCGCAGCTAAAGGCAAGTTTGCCCGCGTCAAGCGCCGTCCCGATGTCGCAATTAACACACTTGTTGTTACAAATAATCTGCAGAGCGCCACAACTCGGCGGCGCATCAGCGGCCACGGCAGCGGCGTCGGCGTCCGTAGGCACCAACCCGCCACCATCAGCCGTCGACACGGCGTAAGAAGTGCAGCCCATGAGTGTTGCAGCACCCGCAAGCAGGTAAGGACGGACAAGCATCGAAGGACCTCAGTAAGGTACGTGGGCGCGCATCACGTTGATAGACGTGTCCACGTTTGCCTGAACCCAATAAACGAATTCACCCACGACGCGCACGCTGCCGCTATGGGCCGCGTCCGCGGTGACATACCCCGCGAGTTGCGCGG
>CAMBEV010000172.1 GCA_945865595.1 Nannocystis exedens
ATGAGGGCGTCGACGTTCCCGATGCGAGCGTGGCCATCATTGTGTCCGGCAGCGGCTCTGTCCGCGAGCACGTGCAACGACTCGGTCGCATCCTGCGAAAGCGCGCGGGCAAGCAGGCGCTGCTGTACGAGCTCGTCACCGAAGCAACAGCCGAGGGATACGTCAGCGAACGGAGGCGCGATCACGATGCTTACCGCTGATCTCGCGCTTGCGCGAAGACGTGGAAACAGTCTCGAGCTCATCGCCGTCGACAAGAAACGACGCGCAACGCTCACGGAGATGGGCTTGGCGCTGCTCGAGGTGTTTCGGAAGTGCGAGGGAGAATCACGCGAGTCGTTGGAACGCGCCTATCGCGCTGTCGACGCCGGACCGAGAGACGTCAAGTTGCGTGACGGCTTGATCAAGTTACTTGAGGATGAGACTACGTTCGAAACGCTCGTCGACATCGACCCCGAGCGTGTGCGCGAGACGGTGTTTTCCGCATCCACGCGCGCATGGAGAGACGGCACGTTCACCCGAGAGGCCGTACTCGCGGCCGCTGCCGCCGAGCTTGGGGTCGCCCTTGCGCACGTTGAGCCTGCTCTCTTTGGCGATCTTCGCGGCGCGCAAACGATCGTCAAGGCGCCGAACCTTTCGCTCGAAACGCTCACCACGCGCTTCATCGACGGACAAGCCCAAGCGGTTCTCTTACGGGCCACTCAAATTCGCGTCACGTTCGATGCCCTTCCAGCGGCGGCCGTGCGCGAGCTGTACAGGCGACTGCGCTTCTTGCAGCTGCTCTTCCGCGTAGATAAACTGCCTCCGTCGAGTTACGAATGGCACATCGACGGGCCTCTCAGCATGTTCCAAGCAGGCACGCGTTACGGAACGAAGCTCGCTCAGCTGCTGCCCGTGTTGCGCACGCTCGGGGCATTCAAGCTGGACGCGGAGGTCAGATGGGGGCCCGCGCGGGAGCCCCTTCGGTTTGCAATCGTTCATGACGAACCGCCGCAAGGCGCGAAGTTTGTTCCGGCGCTCGGCGAGGACGCTGGTCGCCTCTTTGAGCAGATGCAGACAGGCATCGTCGGTTGGAAAACGCACCCATGCACACGCATCTTTCACGTTCCTGGCGTGGGCCTCCTGGCGCCCGACTTTGAGTGCGCGCATGAAAGCGGCTTTACCGCCTACGTCGAAGTGCTCGGCCATTGGAGCCGCGACGCCGTGTGGAAGCGTGTCGAACTTGTCGAAGCAGGTCTCGCTGAGCCGTTCCTTTTCGTCGTCGGCGAGCACCTGCGCGTGAGCGAAGAAGTGTTGTCGGACGAGACTCTCAGCGCACTCTGCGCGTACAAGCGATCGCCAAGTGTTCGGCAGGTCGTCAATAAACTGAACCTATTGCTTGCGCGCAGTCGCTCACTCTTGCTCCCGGAGTAACGCAAGGTCGGCGAGGTCCTTGGGTCGTCCTGCGCGAGTCTTGTTACGAATAAACTCGCGCTTCCCCAGGTACGAAACGGCGACGCCGCCAAGCGTTCCGCGCTTACGGCCCTCCCACGCTGTCGCAAACGAGACGCCGCTGATCGACGTCAGAATGTCGATGCGCACCGGAGGAAAGCCGAGCTGTGTGACGCGCCCTCTGGTGGTAAAATCTCGCAGCACTAGCCCAACGCTGCCGAAACCGAACTCGGCAAGCGCCTTGACGACACGCTTCGCGTTATTTTCGGACGACTCCACGAAAATGTCGAGATCACCCGTGTATCTAGGCTGTCCGTGGGCGGCGAGTGCGTGGGCTCCGACGATCAGAAACTTCACGCGGTGGGCTGTCAGCAACTGTAAGAACTCTTTGAAGTCTTTGTGGAGGTTCGCCATTGAGTTTGCGATGCAGCTCACGAAGGGTTTCGACCGCTGCGACGCGCTCTTCGAGGGGGCGGCTTGCCCAATAGCGAGCCGTCGACCCGTCAGCGTGGTCGAACGAGTCGAACATTTCGGCAACGCGTCGCATGCGCCAAAAGTAGCCTGTGCCTTCGCGGGCGTCCAGCGGGCTTAGTTCCGCGTCTTGACGGCATGCGTGCAGTCAGCGCTCCGACCAAACCGCGAGTTCATTCCCAGACGGGTCAGCAAAGTGAAAGCGCCGGCCGCCCGGAAAATCGAACGGCTCCTTGACGATGCTCCCCCCAGCTGCTCGGATCGCCGCGAGCGTCGCATCGAGGTTCTTCGAGTAAAGGACGACGAGTGGGCCACCTGCCTTGACGCTTTCGTCCTTCCGGAAGCCACCGACTTCCCGACCGAGCCCTTGGATGCCTGCGTAATCCGGCCCGTAGTCACTGAACTGCCAGCCGAACGCGGCCCCGTAGAAACGCTTGGCCGCGGCGATGTCGGTGACGGTGAGTTCGACGTAGTCGAATGCGTGATGCGTGTGGGCGGCAGTGGCGGTGGCTTGGGTCATTGGTCGCTCATAGTCGTGACCGGACGTGGGCATCAACCTCGGCGTTTGGAAACCGTAACTACCTGGGGATTCGCAGGTACGGTGGTTCCGTGCCGACCACGCCTCCTCGCGGACTCCAGTGGATGGGGCTCATCGCCTTTCCGTGCTTCGCATTCTTGGGACCCCTCATCACGGGCTTCTCCGAGGCGTCACCCGAGGGCTGGGCAATCGCCCCCGCGCTGAGGAGCGGGCTCGTCGTGGGATCGGCGTTGGCCTTTGGTTGGACGATCGCCAGGCTCTCTCGCGGCTCACGCCTCCGCTGGTCCGTCGGCATGCTCGGGCTCTCGGCCCTCCTTTGCGTTGCCCCGCTCTTTGACTTGATCGCGGGTGCGGTTCGAGCGGACGGTCGGATCCTCGCGATCGAAACGCAGCGTCGTCACAACTCAGGAAATCCGGGCCTCTTTGAGCTGCGCGCGATGGTGATCGCGACGGCGAATTCTAAACTGACGATGCGCCCGTCCCGTATCTTTCGAACGGAATTCACACCGCTCCTGCTGCGCTGTGGCGTGGGAGGCGACGTTCGGATCGTGTGGTTGCGAGGGCTCGAACGGTTCGAGCTCGCCCAATGTCTGAGCCCCTCCCCCGCCTCCAGCCGTTCGCAAATTCCGGCCAGCGCTCCCTGACCTCCCGGGCCTGAGGGTCTGATGCCGGTGGACACCCGGAATGACAACGGGCACCCGGCTGTTGCTTGGGCTGGTTCGATGCTGCCAGTTCTTTCACCCGTGCTAGAATTTCGCAGTGTCCAACGACTTTCCAGATGCGGTGAAGAAGCTGTTTTGGGAGGTTGATCCCTCTGGCGTGGATGTCGTCAAGCACCGTGACTATGTTCTCGAACGCGTGATCACCCGTGGAGGATGGAACGCGATGAAGTGGCTTAGGCGCGTCTACAATCTGGAGACGATTGGTGGTTTCTTGCTTCGCAAGGGGTCGCGTCTTGACCCTCGTGATCTCGCATACTGGGCGCTCATCACGAACACAGAGGTTGCCGTTGCCAGCGGCGGACGACCCCCGTGGGCAGGACCATGAGCGCTGCGGTAACCGACGAACAAAAAAACGCTCTCGCACGAATTGCACCCGTTCTCCCCGCGAGCGTCTATTTGGCCGGGGGCGTGGCTGTCGCACTACGGCTGCATCACCGCGCGTCGAGGGACATCGATCTATTCGTGCGCGACATCGATCCACTTGCGCTGGTTGACTCACTGCTCGCCCTCGGCCGTGTGAACATCACCAAGCGCGCGCCGGGAACGCTGTATCTCGAGATTGACGGGATTCCGACCAGCATCATTCGATATCGCTATCCCCTTCTCGCAGCGCCACAGATGCTCGACGGAATTTCGGTCGCCGTCGCTGATTTCGATGATCTCATTTGCATGAAGCTCTCGGCGATCGCGAGTCGCGGGGCGCTGCGCGACTTCTGGGATTTGCATGCGATGCTGAACGCAAAGAGACTGGGGTTGCCCGAGGCGCTCGAGGCGTTTCAGCGAAAGTACGAGGCCGAAGACTTCGGACACGTCGTGAGAAGCATCGCCTACTTCGCAGACGCCGACGCGGAACCGAGGCCCATCGAACTGACGTTACCCACTTGGGAAGCGATAAAAGACGACCTGCGCCGATGGGTGGTGGCTCTGTAACTGGCGCTGACGGGCTCGATCGCACTCTCAGGGCTCCGACCAAACTGCGAGCTCATTCCCAGACGGATCACCTCAGGGATCCGCATCCGCGCCGACGTAGGCCCCGGCAAGCGCAAGCACCGACGTCGCTTGCACCGCACTGACAGGAATCGCCACGACGACCTGCGTCTCGGTCGCACTCACGACAGCGCCCGAGAGCACGTCGCGTGTTGCGATCCGAAGCATGAACCCGTTTTCATCACTGAGGAGCGCGCGAATTTTCTCGGCGACCGCCTCCGCGTCCATTGTAACTTCCATAGTTACATCAACAACACCACCACCGTCTGGCACCAGCGACACCCCGATGCGTGCGCTGCTGACCTCTGGTGGCAACCGCTTGCTTAGCCCGCTCTTCTCAATGTGCGCCTCGACGAACGGACCTTCGCCAAGCACGAGTTTGTGCGTGCGCAGCAGCGACTCGTGCGCGAGCCAAGTGATGCGTGGCCCGTTGCCAAGCCAGCCCGGCTGAAGCACGAAGAGCATCTCGACGCCATCGCGCGCCCGAACATCGCCGGTACGCCACAACGACCAATGGTGCCCTGACCGCTCGACCCATTGGTCCGCCAACTGAGGGTCATTGCGGTGTGCAACGAGGAGCTGGGCGTCTCGCGTAACGTAGTGGCTATCGTTCTGAAAGTACGACCCTGTGAGCGTTCGAACCTCCTTGCCCGAGAGGCGAAAGTCCTCGAGCATTTTTGACTTCGCCCATACCGGTGCCGAGCGCCTACAGATCGCGTGCGCCCAGCATGCGTCGAGCCTCACGGTGACGCGCACCGCTCGGTGCGTCGAGAAGGCTTCGCTCACCACGATGGGGTCCGTCGGGGCAGGCACACGCAAGGCCGGCACACTCGCCGCAACCTCGACAGAAGATGCCGCAACCTGCGGCCTCGCGCACTCGCAGAGCCCGATCGTCAACATGGTTGTCAATCTGTGGCGAGGACCCATTGGCAATCGCTCCGTCATGCCTTCTTGCGACGACCGAACGCAAACGCCGCCAGCGCCGAGGCGATCGACGCGGCGAAGAGCCCACCGCTCGTGCCAGGTACCGACGCGCAGCTGATCGACCCCTCGGCCGACGCCGTGCACTCGTTGCCCGAGCAGCTCGCCTGCGCATCGCCGGAATAGGTGACGTGCTCGCTGATCCACGCCTTTGCATCCTCAAGCGTCTTGACGAACTCCTTCACGGCGCCGTCGCACACGATCATGCCGTTCGCGCTGCAGTTCACGTTGCAGTCGGCGCTTGCCTTGGCAACGCACGACGCGCTGCCGTTGGCTTGGCAAGCGACTTGACAATCGATGTTCGCCTTGCCGCGGCACTCGCCTTTGCATGAGGCGCTGCACTTTGCCTTGCAGTCGGCGCTCGGCGGAGTGGCACTGCACGAGCCTTCGCATTCGGTGCGGCAGCCAACGTCGCACTTGGCTTTGCAATCGGCCTTTGAGGTCGCGCCGTTGGTACTGGCGCTGCACTCGGCCTCGCACGAACCGCTGCACTGGGTCGAGCAGTAGCCCTTGCAGCTGAACTCGGCCGGCTTCACGTTGCACTGCGCTTCGCATGAGCCACCACACGACCCCGTGCACGAGACGTCGGCGTCGACGTTGCATTGGCCCTGGCAGCTGACCGCGAGGTCGATGTTGCACGACGCATCGAAGCTCACGTTGGTGCAGGACCCGGTGCAGTCGGCTCCTCCACGAAATTCGCATCCGCCTTCGAGCTTCGTGACATCGGCATGCGAAGGCATTGCGACAAATGCAACTGCGGCGGACAACAATGCGGCGGCGGTTTTTTTCATGATTGGATCCCCCTAAACAAGCGTGGCGAGGTCGACGGGTTCGGCGCGGTACCGACCCTTCTCATCGCGCATCAGTGCACCGCACGCGACATTCGGATCGTGAGTAAAAAAGAGCATTCCGTGCTTCGGCAGCAGCCCTTTGTAGAGGTTGCCTTTTTCCTCGATGAGGAGCTCGGGATAGCGATCGTAACCCATTGTGATCGGTATGTGCACCCAAGGCAGGCCGGGCACCAGATCAGCTGCAAACACCACGGGGCCCTTCGCAGTCGCGATCTCAGCGAGCATGAGGCCGGGCGTATGGCCGTGAGAGAAATGGAATCGCACCGTGGGCGATAGATCCGTTTCTTGACCTTCGTCGACGAGGGTGAGCCTCCCCGTATCGGTGAGGAGCTTCGGCAGCTCGGGGATGAACGAGGCCTTATCGCGAGAGTGAGGCGCATTCGCGCGATTCCAGTGCTGGCGTCCGACGTAGTACTTCGCATTCGGAAATACGAGCCGCATCGGCCCATCGCCAAAGCGAGAGAGCAGGCCTCCTGCGTGATCAAAATGAAGATGCGACAAGATCACGCGATCGATCGCGCCAGCCCTGCCGCCGAGTGCGCTGAGGTTTTCGAGCAACACGTGGTTGTCTTCGACGACGCCGAAGCGATCCTTCATCTTGGGATCGAAGAACGCGCCGATACCCGCCTCGAAGAGCCATCGCTCCCCCGCATCGGTTTCGACGAGAAGCGCTCGGCATGCGAGCGTGATGCGGTTGCGCTCGTCCGGCGGCGACCAGCCTTGCCATACCGCACGCGGCGCGTTGCCGTACATCGCGCCTCCATCGAGCTTCTGGGTGTTGCCAGCGATCGCGAAGAGCTTCACGCTCTGGAGTGTACGCGATGGGTGAGCGCTGTGGGTAGCGGCCCTTGCGGGAAGAGAGCACCGGCGCGTCATCTGACGGGCGGGTGCGTTCGCTGGATTGCCTGATGACCGGTGCGTTAAGGCAGGAGCTACTTCGGCACGGGTAGCTTCATGCCTGCGGGGGTCGGCTTTGAGCCCAGGCCCACCTGCGAAGGAAAAAAGGCGGGGTTGTTGCGAAGTCGGCCAAGCGATTCCGTTCGCGCTTGCTGCTGCACGAACGTTGCTGCTTCCTTGCCGATGGGGCCGCTCGTTGCCTTCTTCGACCTGCCAAATGATCGAGTCGCGGCGGTAAAGGGGACTCCGCGTTCCTTCGCGACCGCCTTAATGGCGTAGCCCGCGACGTCCATCGTGCGGAACGCAGTGTTCTCGAATTTCCACCGCGCGGAAGGAGGCGCCGCCTCTGCGTTGTGGAGGGCGATTGATATCGCGCTCGGGAGCCAGTCGGCTGCGATGGGCGCATTGCCCATGCAACGCAGCCCGCACGGATCGGCCAGCGGAAACGGCTGCCCGGGTCGAGCCCAAAGCCACAAGGTCTTGAGGTATGCGACGAGCTGCGTAGGGCTGGAAAGTGTATTCGTTACTTTACCTTTGAAGTCGCTATCGCTGCGCCCCGATATCTTATCTTGCACCTTCACCGTCGCACGATACGCAAACGTCTGCGCCGGTTTGGGCACGATGACGTATTGGTCGTTGTCGTACTTGTTCTTTGTTTTCTTCGGGTCTCTCCACGCTTTCGCATCCACCCAGTTGGTCCAAGTAGGGGCGGTGGCGTACTCGACCGTCCAGTCGATCGCGAGGTCGAGCGATTCCTTTGGGACTGTGGTTCCAATACCGGCACTGAGAC
>CAMBEV010000173.1 GCA_945865595.1 Nannocystis exedens
CGCCGCCGTCTTGGAAACCGGCTGCCGGCGCGAGATCTCCCATCGCGGTCACCGAGAGGTCTGCCGCACTGGTGCCAAACGCGACGACCGTTGTGTAACTCGAATCGCCCACTTTGAGCGCCGTGTCGGCACCAATGCCCGCTGTGCAATTGACGACGCCAGCAGTGACGATTCGGAGCGCTGTTGTACGTGTTGAGGCCGTTACGTATCGCGACACGCCTGGATAAGTAACGCCTGTGGTTGCATATGCCGCGAGCGCGGGAGTGGCGGTCGCGAAGTCGCCTTCGCCAAGGCAGAAATCAACGGCCCCAAGGCCCTGGTTGACTTGAGCCACGCGCACGTAGCCCACACCGGCGTCGTCGCCCGGGTGCGGGATGGGCGCGTCGAAGTCGAACGGCTGCGCGTCGCCTGGGGCGGGGGCGTTCGCTGCGTTCGCGTCCGGTGCGCCATCAACCGAGCTGTCAACGGTCGCATCGGCGCCGGCTGGCGATGTGTCACTGCAAGCGATCTCCGCACCAACGATGGATACGAGGGCCGCGATGAATAATGGGGAGGCGATCAACCGCATGGACCCAGTTTGAGCGAACCCGCGCGTTGATGCGAGTTTTCATTCGAGGAGGGCTGCCCTCGGACCAAAGGCGTACACTCGCCCAGTGATGCACACGGAAGCCATTGTTCTCAGAAAACACGGCGGGCCCGAGGTCCTCGAGCGCGCGGAGGTGGATCTCGGCGCCCTTGGCGCACACGAAGTTCGCGTTCGCGTGCGTGCCGTGGCGCTCAACCATCTTGACCTTTGGGTGCGCAGGGGGTTGCCCCACCTCAAGCTCGACTACCCGCACCGACTCGGCTCGGACATCGCGGGTGAGATTGAGGCGCTCGGGGCAGAAGCGCGTGGACCCTTCAAGGTCGGCGATAAGGTACTGGTCGCGCCCGGGCTCTCGTGCGGTGTTTGCGTTCGCTGCGCTGCAGGCGAGGACAACCTTTGCCCGCGCTATCGCATCCTGGGCGAGAACACGCAGGGCGGGTACGCGCGATTCGTCAATATTCCTGACGAAAATCTCATCCCGTTCCCTGCGCGCTTGTCGTTTGAGGAAGCCGCAGCGATCCCGCTCGTATTTCTCACCGCGTGGCAGATGGTGAAGCTCAAAGCGCAGGTCACCCATGGACAGTGGGTGCTCGTGCACGCTGCGGGGAGCGGCGTGTCATCGATCGCGATTCAGATGGCCAAGATGTGTGGCGGACGCGTGATTGCCACCACGGGCAGTGACGAAAAGGCTGAACGTGCGCGCACCCTCGGTGCCGAACACGTGATCAACTACGTGACGCAAGACTTCGTGCACGAGGTTCGTCGCATCACCGACAAGCGCGGTGCTGACGTCGTCATCGATCACGTGGGTGGAGAGGTCTTCAGTAAGTCGATTGCAGCATGTGCGTGGGGTGGCCAGATCGTGACCTGTGGCGCCACGGCTGGGCATGCGCCCGAAGTCGACCTGAGGCACGTGTTCTTTCGCCAGATTGCCATCAAGGGATCGACGATGGGTCCACGGTTCTCCCTGTTTTCACTCGTCGATTACGTGCAGCGTGGCTTGCTCGCGCCTGTGGTGGGGGCTGTACTGCCATGGGAACGCGCAGCTGAAGCGCACGCGTTGCTTGAGGCGCGCGGCGTGTTCGGTAAGGTCGTCCTGTCGATTGACTAGCGCGAGATGCGCATATTGCGCATATTGCGCGGGCGAAAGTCGGTTCTCTGCATATACTCCACCGATGGGGATTAGGTTTTTCGTCGGTGCGCCTGTCGTGGGCTTGGTAGCAATCTCATCCGTATTGGGCGCGTCTGCTTGCGCCGCCGAAGGTGGCCTCATCGACGACGACTCGGGCGTGATCCAGTATGCACCGAGCGACGCGACCGCCGTTAAGGACGCGAAGTCTGACGCGAAGGCGACAGTCGACGCGACGACCGCACCTGAAGACGCGGGCTCTGACGCCTACGTTGACGCTGGCGATTCAGGTAAGCCGCTTGACGGTGGTGATGGTGGCGCGAAGGATGGCGGCGACGCAGGCGACGGTGGCACCGCTGTGAGCTGCAACGCGACCAACACCTGTTCGTCTGCCACATCGCTCGGTTCGATGAGCGGCGACACTGGCAAAGCCATTGTGACCAAGACAGGTTACCTTTCGACGTGGCTTAAGATCGATGTCACTGAAGACGATCACAGCATTCTCAGCGCTCAAGACCTCAGCGCGCAATTTGCGCTCGGTTCGCCTGTCGGGTCCAACTACGATCTCTACGTCTACGACGGGTGCAGCACGCTGGTGAACCAGAGCACGAACCTCACGGGCACTGACTCAGTGAACGCCAGTTGGGTTGACCAGCGCCCCTCTCACGATGACCTGAAGACGCTCTACGTCTATGTGAAGTACCAGGGCGGTGACTGCAAATCGTCGTCGCCGTGGAGCCTCCAAGTGCGCGGAAATTATCCGTAAGGTCGCGCAACTCTCACTCTCGCTCGGGGCTGGTTCTGGGATAGAAAGCAGTCCGCGAGGTGTAGCCATGTACGATGTACGAGCACTGAACGAGCTCGTCGCCAAAGAGAGCGTTTTCGTCGAGCGAGTGACCCAGGAAGTGGGCAAGGTCATCGTTGGCCAAAAGCCCATGATCGAGCGAATCATCATCGGGTTGCTCACCGGCGGTCACATTCTGCTCGAGGGCGTGCCTGGTCTCGCAAAAACGCTCACTGTGCGATCACTTTGCCAGGCAATCTCGGCGAAGTTCTCGCGCATCCAGTTCACGCCTGATCTCTTGCCAGCCGACGTGGTGGGCACGGTCATTTACAACATGCAGCGCGGCGACTTCACCTCAAAGCTCGGACCGGTTTTCGCCAACTTCGTCCTCGCCGACGAGATCAACCGAGCGCCCGCGAAGGTGCAAAGTGCCCTCCTCGAAGCGATGCAAGAGCGGCAGGTCACGATCGGCGACACGACCTATCCGTTGCCTGACCCCTTCATCGTGATGGCGACACAAAACCCCATCGAGCAAGAGGGAACCTACCCGCTCCCGGAGGCGCAACTCGATCGCTTCATGCTGATGGTCAAGGTTGGCTACCCGACGCGCGACGATGAGCGCCGTATCATGGACCTCGCATCAACACCTGAATCGCACGCGATCCAAGCCGTTGCGTCACCCGCTGAATTTGTGTCGGCGCGCGAACTCATCAAGCAAATTTACGTTGACGAACGGGTGAAGGATTACATCCTTGATCTCGTGCTCGCGACGCGGGAGCCCGCGAAGAAGGGTATGAAAGAAATGGCCGGGCTCCTCGAGTTCGGAGCTTCACCACGTGCGTCGATCGCGCTGAACCTTGCGGCGCGAGCGCACGCCTTCTTGCGGCATCGCGGCTACGTGACCCCCGACGATGTCAAAGCGATCGGGGTCGACGTCCTTCGCCATCGTATCGTTCTCAGTTACGAAGCGGATGCTCAACAGGTGACCGCCGAACACCTGGTGCGGCGCGTGTTCGAGGCTGTTGAGGTCCCTTAGATCAACATGATCCCCAAGGAGCTGCTGGCGGCCCTGCGAACCATTGAGTTCGTCACCGCGAAGCTGGCAACGGACCAGCTGAGTGGCTCGTACGCGTCCGGCTTCCGTGGTCAGGGGCTCGCGTTCCGTGAAGTGCGGCCTTATCAACCCGGTGATCCAATTCGTAGCATCGACTGGAACGTTTCGGCGCGGATGAACGCACCATACGTCAAGATCTTTACCGAAGAGCGCGAGATCACGGTGATGTTGGCGGTCGATCTTTCGGCGAGCGAGCAGTTCGGAACGCGTCGGGCAAACAAGGTGCGCCTCGCTTCTGAGGTGGCGGCGCTCGTGTCGTTCAGCGCGCAGCAAAATCGCGACCGGGTCGGCCTAGTAATCGCGACCGATCGCGTTGAGCGCATCGTGCCGCCAAAGGGTGGGCAGCATCACGCCATGCGCGTCGTGCGCGAAATTCTTGGGTTTGAACCTCAGTACCGCGCGCCAGCACCGTTAAGTGAGTTGCCTAAGATCGGGCACGCGACAAATTTGAATGAGCTGCTCACGACGCTGATGCGCGTGTCGAAGCGGCGCAGCATCGCGTTTTTGATCAGCGACTTTTTCGACACGGGGTTCGAACGCACCCTGGGAAGGGCGGCGGCAAAGCACGACTTGATTCCGATCGTTCTCACCGATCCGCGAGACAAAGAGCTGCCGGATGTGGGGATTGTCGCGTTTGAAGATCTCGAGAGCGGGTCGAGCATCACGGTTGATACATCCGACGCTCGCGTGCGGGCGCACTACGCACGATCGATGAAGCAGCTGGCCGAAGAACGTCGGGCGATGTTCATGAGGTTGGGCATCGATGCGGTTGAGATTGAGACCGCAGGTTCGTTCGTTCGGCCGTTGCGTGACCTCTTTATGCGAAGGGCACGGAAAAGGTGAAGGGGCTTTACCGTTCCGTTGCTTTCTCATGGGTGATCGCAAGTCGCGCCTTCGCGACTGGCGCTACTGGCGCGACTGGCGCGACTGATGCGGGTACCGCCGATGCCGGTACGGCCTCGGAAACGTGCACCGAGCACGTGCCTGTCGACTCAGTTCGGCCGACCCTCACGGAGAGCGTCTCCGCAACGGCAGTGGCCGGCTACGAATTGCGGCTCAGTGTGCAGGTGGCCCACGGACCTGGCGAAACCGTCATGCCCGATGGCTTTCGCCTGCAAGAAGACGCGCGCTTCGTGAAGGCTCTCAAGGCCGAAGGGTTTGCACTTGCGAGCCGCGACGGGTTGTCGTCGTCTCTGGTCGCGCCAGCGCTTGCTCAGGGCGATCGCAAAATGACGCGCGTGGAGTTCGTGTTGGTCCCGCTACCGGAAAAATCGGGGCGGCAGAGCTTCAAGGTGCCTGCGCTTCCAATCATCGTGGGTCGCGCCAGTGGCGCGCAGATGATCGTCTGTACGGCTTCACACGCCGTCGTCGTTGAAGACCCGACCTCGAATTTGCCGGAAGCGCTTCCGAGGCACAACCCGCCCCCACGTCCGCAACGCGAACCCTGGCTTCTCGCGAGAATCGTAGCGTGGGCGCTCGTTGGGGGCCTCATCTCGTTCGTGGCCGGATGGATCGTACGAGCTTGGTGGAAGAGACGGCCGAAACCTGCACCGCCCCCGCCTCCGCCGAGACCCGGATGGGAAATAGCGCTTGAAAAGTTGCGTTTGATCGAGCGTGAGCAACTGCTCGAAACCGGCAAGTACGTGAACCATCACGATCGCGTGACCGACGTCGTGCGCGAGTTTTTGGGAAGCCGTTTTGGCTTCGATGGCCTCGAGTGCACGAGCGCCGAGCTGCTCGCTCGACTGAAGCACCGCGTGGAAGCGGAGCCGCACGTGGCGAACATTCGCAACTTTCTCGAGGACGCCGACCTGATCAAGTTCGCGAAGATGACACCCACGAAAGAGGCGTGCGAACGCGTGCAAGCGGACGCTTATCACTTCGTGCGTTCCCTCTCGCCTGAGGTCGCTGTGCCTCCGCGCATCGAGGTGCGGGCATGAAACGCAAGTCACTCGCTCCTGTAATGGTGGTGCCGCCAAAGGTCGCGCGTCGCTTGGTAAGTCCGCGCGTGTGGATCTCGTGGGGCACCTTCCTCGCGGCACTGATTTTCGGTGCGCTGCCGCCGGCGTTTGCGCGCGGCGACGTTTGGCTTGTGGCGTCCTGGCGCTACTGGGCCGTGCTTCTTGTGGTCCCTGTGATTCCCTTCGTGATGGGCCTCGGCGCCTACTTCGCTGAAGTGCGCATGCCGCGCATCAAGTTGCCGTCGGTCGCGGTTCTTGCAACGGGGCCTGTGGGGTGGCGCGCGGCGTTGCGCGACGTGCCGATGGCTCTTCGAGCGGCTGCGTTGATGTTCGCAGTAGCTGCGCTTGCTCGTCCGCAGACGGTGCTGAGTGCGAGTCAGACTGACGAGAGTGGCATCGATGTCGTCATCGTTCTTGACCTTTCAGAATCGATGCGCGCGGTGATGGAAGAGGGTGGCAACGCGCGGAAATCGGCCAATGGCCTTCGTCCAACGCGGCTCGACGTTGCAAAGGATACGATCGTCGAGTTCATCTCGCGAAGGAAGTCCGACCGCATCGGCGCCGTTGTTTTCGGTGTTTCAGCATTTGTTCTCTCGCCACCGACGCTCGACTACACGCTTCTAAACACGCTCGTGACCAAGGTCTCCATTGATGACCTCAACGGTCGCGGCACCGCCATCGGCGACGCCGTCGGTACCGCAGTGGCGCGTCTGCGACGGAGTTCAGCCAAGTCAAAAGTGATCATTTTGCTAACGGACGGTGATTCGAACGCGGGTTCGGTTGCACCGGAGACGGCCATCGAACTAGCGCGTACAAACGGCGTGCGTGTTCACACGATTCAGATCGGCAACGGTGACGAAGTCGACGTGCTCGCCGGGACTGATTGGTCGGGAAGGCCGCAGTACCAACGCGTGCGTTACCCGGTAAATCCCGACCTCTTAAAGAAGATGGCGCAGACGACGGGCGGCGAGTCTTTCATCGCAAGCGACCGCTCCACACTCGAAAAGAGCATGCATGCGATTCTCGATAAGCTCGAGAAGACAAGCTTTTCTGCCGACAGCGGCTCACTCGAGGAGCTCTTCAGCTACTTGCTTGCGCCGGCGGTGTTGCTGCTCTTTCTCGAAGTGCTTGCGCGCGTGCTTGTTGCCAAGAGGTTCCCGTGAGATTGGCGCACGATCTCTTTTCGTTTCCTGCGGTGCTCGTGCTGTTTTTGTGTGTCCTTGCGGTGGTGAGCGTGGTCTCGCTGCAGCTGCTCGCGTCGAAAATGCGCGAACGTGCGGTGCATCGCTTTGGTGATGCGGCGCTTGTGGCCTCACTGCAAACGCACCGCGCAGCAAGCCGTAGAGCTGTCAAGGGTGTGCTTCTCGTGGCCGGATTTGTACTTGTGTTTGCGGCATTCGCGAGGCCGCAGTTGCGTTCGGGCACGCGGCTCGTTCCGGCGACCAGTCTCGATATTGCGATCGTGGTCGACTACTCCAAGAGCATGTACGCGCGTGACATCGCGCCAAACCGCATCACGCGCGCGAAGCTCGAAATCGCTCAACTTGTGCGCGATTTGCAGGGTGCTCGTTTTGGTGCGGTTGCATACGCCGGTGAGCCCATCAGTTTTCCGCTCACGGCCGATAGCGCCGCAATCGCACAGTTCTTTCGGCAACTCGATCCGAACGACATGCCGGTCGGAGGAACGGCCACGGCACGCGCGCTTGTTCAGGCCAAGGATCTCCTTTTGCGCGATCCGAACTCCCGGTCCCATGCCAAGGTCATTCTGCTTGTGACCGACGGCGAAGACACGGAGGGCGATCCAACCACCGTCTCGCAAAGCTGCAAGGACGATGGCATCACGATTCATGTGGTGCAGATCGGTGGCCGACTGCCCGAGCCCATTCCTGATGTAGCACCCGACGGCAAGGTGCGCGGCATGCGGCTCGACGAGCGCGGTAAGGCGCTGACGACGTCGCTCTCAAGCGAAGGTGAAGCGCAGCTCGAAGCCATCGCAGCGCGTACGGGCGGCATACGCGTGAAAGCCGAACGTGGGCAAACTGGCCTCGTAGAAGTGCAACGGCGCCTGAAAACGCGGATGA
>CAMBEV010000174.1 GCA_945865595.1 Nannocystis exedens
GGATCGAGGTGAGGGTCATCCTCGAAACGCCGATTCTCAGCAATTGCGTTCGTGCAACTCACGTACGAGTGGCAGTTTGCGCTTGATCGGAGGGGTGTCTTTGCATCCCCTGTTGAGCAAGATTAATTCCCTCACCTCGATCCTCTCCCGGAGGGAGAGGGAGCATGAAACATAGTGATTTATGCCCCCGTTTGCCGATCAGCACAATGGTCAGCACTACGGGAGGGGCGCAGAATTTGTGACGTGAAACCAGGGAAGAATTTCCATCCCGCCTAACGGCTGGGGGAGTTTGAGGGGGGAGGTCTTACTCCCACCTCAGCCGTCAATCAGTTCGAAGCTTCTTCAAACTCAGCGTCGATGACGCCGGAGTCCTTCTTCTTCTTCGCGTCGCCACCGCCTGCTGGAGGCGGCTCGTCCGGACCTGCGCCTGGAGCACCACCTGGTGCTGCGCCAGGCGGGCCAGCCGCCGCATACACGGCCGCCGAAACGCGCTGCATCTCTTTGTCGAGGCGCTCGGCCACGCTGGCGATGGTGGCGTCGTCCTGCTTTTCAATGGCCGTGCGGCCCTCCTTAATGAGGCCTTCGACGAGGGACACATCGGCGGCGTCGAGCTTCTCTTTGTGCTCGGCAATGAGCTTCTCGTATTGGTAGCACTTGTTGTCGAGGCCGTTGCGGCGCTCGATTTCCTCGCGGCGCGCCTTGTCGTCGGCTTCGTGCTCTTGGGCTTCTTTCACCATGCGCTCGATCTCAGCCTCGTTCAGGCCCGAGTTTGCGGTGATGGTGATCTTCTGCTCTTTGCCCGTTGCTTTGTCGTGCGCGTGCACGTTCAAGATGCCGTTGGCATCGATGTCGAAGGCGACTTCGACTTGCGGCACGCCGCGTGGCGCTGGAAGCACGCCGTCGAGGCTGAACTTGCCAATGGTCTTGTTGTAGCGCGACTCCGCGCGCTCGCCTTGAAGGACATGGATCTCGACGCTCGGTTGGTTGTCTTGGGCGGTCGAGAACACTTCTTTCTTCTCGGTGGGGATCGTGGTGTTGCGCGGGATCATCACCGTCATCACGCCACCGAGCGTTTCAACACCAAGCGAAAGCGGGGTGACGTCGAGAAGGACAAGATCCTTGACGTCTCCGGCGAGGACGCCGGCCTGCACTGCCGCACCGATGGCGACGACTTCGTCGGGGTTCACGCCCTTGTGGGGTTCCCTGCCGAAAAGCTTCTTCACGCTCTCTTGCACGAGCGGAATGCGCGTTGAGCCGCCGACAAGCACGACCTCGTGGATGTCGCTCGGGCTCTTCTTGGCATCGGCGAGTGCGCGCTTGGCGGCCTCGATCGAACGGTCGACCAGCGGGGCGATCATCTGCTCGAGCTTCGCGCGCGAGAGACGCATGTCGAGGTGCACGGGCCCGCCGGCGCCAACCGTGATGTAGGGCAAATTGATGGCCGTCTCTTGCACGGCCGAAAGTTCGATCTTGGCCTTTTCTCCGGCTTCCTTCAGGCGCTGAAGGGCCATCTTGTCTTTCGTCAGGTCGACGCCTGAGCTCTTCCGGAACTCGGCGATCATCCAGTCGATGATGAGGTTGTCGACGTCGTCGCCGCCGAGGTGCGTGTCGCCGTTGGTTGAGACGACCTGCACGACGTTGTCGCCGACTTCAAGAATCGAGATGTCGAAGGTGCCACCGCCGAAGTCGTAAACCGCGATGACTTCGTCGCGCTTCTTGTCGAGTCCGTACGCGAGCGCCGCGGCGGTGGGCTCGTTGACGATGCGCTTGACCTCAAGGCCGGCGATTTTGCCCGCGTCTTTGGTGGCTTGGCGCTGCGAATCGTTGAAATATGCAGGCACCGTGATGACGGCTTCGGTGACCTTCTCACCGAGGTAGTCTTCGGCCGCTTTCTTGAGCTTCATCAGCACCTTCGCGGCCACTTCAGGCGGCGAGATCGGCTTACCGCGCACGTCGAAGGCGCTGTCGCCGTTGCTTGCGCGCACAACCTTGTAAGGCGCACGCTTTACCTCTTCGCCGACTTCTTCGAAGCGGCGGCCGATGAAGCGCTTAGAGCTATAGATGGTGTTGTCGGGGTTGGTGACGCCCTGGCGCTTTGCAATTTGGCCGACGAGGATCTCTCCCTTGTCGTCCCAAGCCACGACGCTTGGAGTCGTGCGGGCGCCTTCCTCGTTGACGAGTACCTTGGGTTCGCGTCCCTCCATGATGGCGACAACGCTGTTGGTCGTGCCGAGGTCGATGCCGATGATCTTGCCCATGGTTTCGCTAGCCTCCGAAAAACTTACGGTTTTTGACTGAAACGACCCGGCGAATTGCGGGGGCGGCCGTCCTGACACCGCGCAAGCTAACCATGGGGGTGGGGGCGTCAACCGTTTGGGAACGATCTATGCAAGGGAGCGGTACTAAGCGCTACTGAGCGCTACTTCCGGGGCGGTTTGTGTAGCGGGTCGCGTTCGTAGAGCCGTGTGGCCAGGTCGGACGCTGAGTCGTCGCTGAAGCGCGGATGCAGGTCGACGTCTGTGTGTTCTTCGGTTTCGTAGGTGCCCCGCTCCGTCGCTTCTGGTCCGTGGTCGAGTGCCTCTCCGACGCCTGCACCCGCACGCAGGTGGGTCTTGTCGCGCAGCGCGAGCAGCGCCTCACGGAATTGTTCCGCCGATGGGTAACGTCGATCGCGCACCTTCGCCATAGCGGTTGCGATGACGCGATCAAAGGCAACGGGAAGCGCCGGTCTCAGCGTGCTCGCGGGCAGAGGCTCCTTCATGACGATGTCAACCATGAGCGCGTTGTAGTTGTTCGCACTCAGTGGACGCTTGCCGGTGAGGGCTTCGTAGAGCATGACGCCGCAGGCATAAATGTCGACGCGCGAATCAACTTTGCGTTCCCCACGCGCCTGCTCAGGAGACATGTAATAGGGCGTGCCCATCACAATGCCGGTGCGTGTCAGCGAGAGATCGTCTTCGCCGCGATCGGGCGCCTCAACGTCCACGAATTTCGAAACGCCGAAGTCAAGAATCTTGACTACTGTGGCCTGGCCAGGACGTTTGCACAGAAAGACGTTCTCGGGCTTGATGTCACGATGAACGATGTGTTTCGCGTGCGCGGCCTCGAGGCCAAGCAGCACCTGGCCCATGATCGCAATCGTGTCTTCAAAGGGCAACGCGCCCTCGGCGGCGATTCGGTCCGCGAGCGTGACTCCATAGAGGCGCTCCATCACGATGAAGGGTCGTCCGTCGTCGAGCTTGCCGAAGTCGTAGACCTCGCAAATGTTCGGATGCCCGATTGCGGCAGCCGCTTGCGCTTCGTGATGAAATCGCTTCAGGGCATCGCGTTTGCGCGCCTGGCGTCGGCTGAGCACCTTGACCGCGACGACGCGACGCATGTCGCGATGCACCGCTTCGTAGACGGTGCCCATGCCGCCCTGACCGAGGCGTGAGATGACTTCGTACTTGTTTTCGAGAAGGCTGCCGATGGGGATCTGCGCAGACAGGCTCGATGAGGCGGGAAACGCGAGGGGTGGCGGCGATGCCCGAGGGCTGGACGAAGGGTGTGGCGGCGGCGGCGGCGGCGAGGCGTAGACCGGTCGCACCGAGAGCGACTTGCCGGTCACGTTGCACACTGATTCATTGGCGAGATGGGGCAGGCCGCAATGCGGACAGCGCACGAACGTTTGGCTCATGGGCGTTGTTCCGCTCGTGAGGTCGTTCGGGCCTCCACTACTGGCGTTGCCATCGAAGGCCCGATCGTACGCTGAGGTTTGCCTCCCGCCAAGGGCGTGGGTCCTTGACGCTAACGGTGTTGTCCCGGCCAGTGCTCGAAGCGTGAGTCCGCTGTTCAATTGCGGCGGATTGCGGTGGATCGCACCTGGCACCAAGGGTGCTTCTCCCTCGCGATGAACCTCGCGCTGGTAGCAGCGGCGCTTCTGTCTGCGCCGCTCGTCGTGGTCGCTCCTGTTGAATGCTTGCCAGCGCTCACCGCGGTTCTGTGGGTTTGGTGCGCGCGTGGCTTCTCACGCCTTGCGCTCGCTTTCGCGGTGACCGTGCTCGTGGCGGGGATGGCGCGCGCCCATGTGTTTGCGGACGCCGGCAAAAGAGACCGATACGAGTTACAGTTTCATGAGCCGAGCGAGTGCGAGGCGGACGTCGTCGTGCTCGGACGTTCGCGAGGACACCTCGATGTCGATGCGGCGCGGTTCTCTTCGCGCGTCGAAACGTCTTTGTTGCGCTGCTCCAACCGCGATGGTGATCCAGTGACGCACGCGTTCCCCCGGTCCTTGCCCATGATGCTCACGTCCGACGTGCCCCTTCATCGCGGCGACCATGCAGCGATTCTGGCAACGGTCGCGCTGGTCTATCCGTGGGACAATCCGGGTGCGCTCGATCGCGACTTTGCTGATGCGGCGCGGCGGTATGCAGTCACCGCGAATGCACGCACCGTCGACGTGACTGCGCGGTCGCGCTCGATACTAGCGGCGATCGATCGTGTGCGTGATGCCGTGCGTGCGCACATCTGGAAGGCGTATCCCGCCGATGTCGAGTCGCTCGTCCGAGCGCTCGTCATTGGTGAAGCCGATTTACAACCTGACGTGACGACAGACCTTCGAGGCTCCGGCTTGCTGCACTTGCTGGCGGTGTCCGGCATGCATCTTGTCGTCGTTCTGGGAGCGCTGAGGCGCGTGCTGTCGGCAGTGCTGGTCCGCATTGAGGCGCTTGCTGCACGTGTCGATGTCGAACGGCTTGCGCACGCTGTGACGGGCATGCTCGCGTTTCTCTACGCTGACTTTGCGGGCGGCAGCGGTTCGGCCTGGCGTGCGGCGTGGATGAGTGCGGTGGTGCTCGTTGTCCGCGCGTTCGAGCGAAGGCCGTGCCCACGACGAGCGCTCTCGGGGTCCGTGATCATGATGGCGCTTTTGGACCCGCTCGCGGTGTTTGACGTGTCTCTGCTGCTGTCCGCACTCGCGACGTCGGGCCTTGTACTGAGCGAGTCAAATGGTAAACATAGTTACCTATTGTCCTCCTTGCGCGCGACAGGCGCAGCGACGCTCCCGTGTGCGCCCGTTCTCGCCAAGATGGCGGGCAGTCTTTCGCTTGGGGCATTCGCTGCGAACTTGGTCGCGGTGCCCATTGGTGAGGCGATCGCGCTTCCCGCATGTCTGATCGAGCCGCTCGCGGGCGGTGTTCCATGGCTGCAAAAGAGGGTGGTTGACCTTGGTGCAGGCGGACTGCGCGTTGTGATGATGGTTGCCCACAGTGTCAACGATATTGACTTTCTGAAGGTCGGCGTGCCACCGCCGTCGCCAACACAGAACAGCTTTCTGGTCGCGGGGGTCGTCCTTCGCCTTGGCTTTCCAAGGCGATCAAAGCACGTTGTGATTGCGGCGTGCACCGCGGTCCTGCTCGTTGAGCTGAGGCTGAGGCTCGAAGCCGCCAAAGAAGGAGAGCTTGCGATGATCGCACTCGACGTGGGCCAAGGAGACGCCACGTTGGTTCACTTTCCTGACGGTCAGTGGGGGCTCATCGACGCCGGGGGTCTCATAGGTCCGGGCGTCGACGTTGGCGCACGGGTTATTGCGCCTGTGCTGCGCGAGCTGCGCATCTCCGAGCTCGCACTGGTTGTTCTCTCGCATCCACACCCGGATCACTTTGGTGGTTTTCGATCGGGCCTTGCGGGGGTGCCAGTGCGAGAATTCTGGGACACTGGCCAAGGCGAGCGCGAAGCCGTGGCAGGTGAGTATGCAACTTGGCTCTCGCTCATGCGACAGGCCGGCGTCCCGATTGCTCGTCCCGAGACGCTGTGCGGTGAGGCGCCTTTTCACGGAGCGACCGTGGCCGTGCTTATGCCGTGTCCTTCGAGCGATTCGACCCGAACGCCGAACGACAACTCGTTTATGATCAAACTGAGTTACAAGAAGCGCAGCTTCTTGCTCGTAGGTGACGCAGAGCGCGAGGAAGAGGCCATTGCGTTCGCGACGTACGCGCGAGACCTTCGGGCCGACGTGCTCAAAGTGGGGCACCACGGCAGCAGAACGTCGACCAGCGACTCCTTTCTCCGCGCGGTTGAGCCGGCCATCGCGTGCATCAGCAGTGGCGTACGCAATCGATTTGGGCACCCACACCCGCTTACACTCGAAACGCTTGCGCGACGCGAGGTGCAGGTCACGCGCACCGACCACTCGGGCGCGATCACCATAGTGACTGACGGTGCGTCGCTCACTCTGTCAGCACGAAGGTGAAACGCGCGGCGCTCTGACCGGTGCCGCGGAATGTGGTATGCCCGGCTCGCCATGAGTGAACGCATTGTCACGATGATCACTGCCGAGGCGATTGCCGAGCGAGTGGCGGAGCTCGGGAAACAGATCCAACACGACCACAAAGGCGAGCCTGTCGTGCTCATCTGTGTGCTCAAAGGCAGCTTCGTCTTTGCGGCCGACCTTGCGCGCGCGATTGACCTGCCGCTCCGTATCGATTTTCTCGGCACGCGTTCGTACGGCGAAGGCACCGAGAGCAGTGGTGTCGTGCAGATTACGCAAGACCTGTCGAAACCGATCAACGGTGAGCACGTCATCGTTGTGGAGGATATCGTCGACACCGGTCTCACGATCGCGCACCTGATCGACTTGCTTCGCACGCGTAATCCGCTCTCGGTCAAGGTGTGCTCGCTGCTGCACAAGCCGGCGCGCGCCAAGGTCCAGGTGACGGTCGACTACTTGGGCTTCACGATCGAAGACAAATTCGTCGTCGGTTATGGTCTCGACTTTGCCGAGCGGTACAGAAACTTGCCGTACATCGGCGTGGTTGAGCACGCGTAATCGGGCGTCCCCGTTTCTCTCGCCGCCACCCGCGGCGGATCGCGCTAAGCTTCTCCCAATGCAGTGCCAAGCGTGCGGTGCTCCAGCGGTTCCGGGTCACGTCATGTGTCGCTTTTGCAAGCGGCCCGTGAGCGCGCAAGCGGCAGAAGCGGCGATTCCTTGTCCGCAGTGCGCGACGCTAAACGTGTGGGGCTCGACGAACTGTGCCTCATGCCGCGCATGGGTCGTCGTGCAGTGCGTGTTCTGCGCGCAGGTGTCGCCGCATAATCAACCTGCTTGCCTATCGTGCGGCGAGGCCTTCGCCGGGGCCATGGATCGCAAAGTTCAGTACGACAACCAGGTGCGTAACGAGCAGTTTGCCCACAATGCAGGAATGGTCGGTCAAGTTGCTGCACCATTCCTGGGCGCGATGGCCGGCGGCATGGTGGGTAGCTACTTCGGAGGCGGCCACCACGCGTATGCTCACGAGCACCACGAAAGTTACGATTCGTTCGCCGCCGGGCACCTCGAGCACACGGGTTCTGCCGATGCAGGCGACTTTAGCAACACATACAGCGACGAATCGGTTTCAGACTCAGGTTCCGATTTTGGTGATGCAGACGCGGGCGACTTTGGTGGCACGTTCGACGAGTAGTCGGCGGGTTACGCTCGAAGCGGAATTCCGAACTGCTCAGCATGAGCCGCAACCCACGCGACGTACACTTCGTTGGGCTGGCGGGCATCGAGCTCGCCTCGTTCGATCGCTTCTTCGAGCGCACGCTTGATGTCGCCGATTACGCGCGAAGGTCGCAGCCCAAACGTGCGCATGATCTCGTCGCCCACGCCCG
>CAMBEV010000175.1 GCA_945865595.1 Nannocystis exedens
TCGCGTAGCGACTCGGGGACCGGCGCAGTCCGTGTGATTTCTGAAGCGGCGTCGAGGGAGAGGGTTTCAGCTCCAAAAGTGATCGACGCTTGATATGTTTTATCGGCCGCCGTGAGGTGTTCGACGAGCTTTGTCGCTTCGCCAAGCGCAACCACTAGAACGCCCGTTGCCATCGGATCGAGCGTGCCAGTGTGGCCCGCGCTTCGCTCCCTCAGAACGCCGCGCAGCTTTGCGATGACGTCGAAGCTTGTCCATCCGTCAGGTTTGTTGACAATAAGAATTCCGTCCATCAGCCAAAGAAGACGCTTTTGCGCTCCGCGACCGAGCGGTCGAGCATGCTTTGGATGGTGCTCCTGACGCGCTCACTGAGCCTGCCGATGATGACATCGTCGTCGAGCGCATCGAGGCCGTACGAAGTGAAGTCAATCGGCTCGCCGAACGAAATCTTCCACTTCGTCGGTGCGGGCAGCAGGCCGGCCGGACCGAGGAGAGGGAAACCAGGCGTGATCGGGAAAAATGGAATGCCGAGCACCTTGCTTGCGCCCTCAATGCGGAACAGCAATGGGTTCATCTCTTCCGCGCCGACGATAGCCACGGGGACGATGGGAGTGCGCGTCCGTATCGCGAGTTTCACGAATCCGCCCCGCCCGAACCGCTGAAGGCGATAGCGGTCCTTGAAGAGCTTGCCGACGCCCTTGATGCCCTCTGGGAACACGGCGAGCACGTCACCGCGAGCGAGCAAACGCTCTGCGTTCTCTTGGCACGCTCGCACGGCGCCGAGGCGCGTTGCCAGCGTGCCCAGGTAAGGGAAGTGCACAATGAAGTCTTCGACGAGCCAACGCAGGTCGCGCGCGCGTTGTGTTTCGCGATTGACCGCCATGCGCAGCATCAGCCCGTCCCACGGTGGCTGCCCTGAATGATTGGCTACAAGCAGACATCGCCCGTCCAATGGCAAATGTTCAGACCCTTCAACCGATACCCGGAAGTATCGATCGTAAATTAAATTGAGTAACGGTGAAACTCGCCTGTCCCACACCGGGTCGTAGCCGAAGTCATCGTGCAGGCCAGCGCGGTCACGCAATCCGACGCGTCCCCAGCGGTTCAGGTAAAATTGCGTGTCGTGGACCTCTCGCGCCGCATCGAATGGCTCCTCGACCAAAGCGGCAGCGCTGGGCATGGGCGGAGGCACAATGCTCATTGTCGCCACAGCAGGAGCACGCGGCACTCGCTTCTTGGCCCCCGTGGCCTTCTTCTTAGCAGCGACGGCCGCCGTCTTCGGCTTCGGCTTGCCCTTCGCCTTGCCCTGGCCCTTCGCCTTGCCCTGGCCCTTCGCCTTGCCCAAGCCCTTACCCTTGCCCGACCCGCTCATCGTGACGCCTCCTGCAAGAGCTGAACATCGCGCAGACGCTGCGCACTCGTAAAGTCGAGCACGGCGTCGCGCGAGGTATATGCCGGAACAAATCCGAGCACATCGCGGGCGCGGTCGCCATCAGCCACGAAGAGATAGCGCAGGTATCGAATAAACCCCGCAGGCGCATCGGCGAGTTGCAGCGGCCAAGCGATGCGGGTGATGGCCTCGGCGAGTGGCTGCGGCACTGGAATTGCGATGCGTCCTGCGAGACGAATCACGGTCGAGAGTGGCAGCACGCCGTCGCTGACGATGTTGAACGTGCCCGCGACATTGCGATGAATCGCAACCATGAAGGCGGTGATCGCGTCGATTTCGTGGAGAAATTGCACGAGTGGGTCAAAGCCCATCAGCGTCGGGACGAGTCGCCTCGCAAGATAGCGGGTGAGAAAGTTCGAGACCGTTGGCCCGAGAATTGGCGCGGTGCGCAGGATCGTCACCTGCGTTGACGGGTTCTTTTGTGCGAACTTGAGTGTTTCGCTTTCGGCCGCAATTTTGTCGCCGAAGAAAGGCTCACGCGCGGTCGCTCGCAGAGGATGATCTTCGGTAAGAAAATTCGGGTTGCTCGCGTGGGCGCCGTACAGCAGCGTTTGCGACCACAGCACAAGCTTCTTGATGCGCGCTTGTTTAGCCGCGATCAAGGCGTGCATCGTTCCGACGCTCTCGAGTTCGTGCGCCCAGGCAGTGGCTGTCGTCGGCGACGGCAAGAACGCGAGGTGCACGAGCGTATCGGCGCGTTCAGCCTGCAAGATCTCGCCAAGCCTGGCTTCTGCGGTCGGCTGTGTGAGGTCAACTTGGTACAGTCGGGTCTTGGAGCCGGCGGTGGGAGGCGGCTCGGTGTCGATCGCGACGATGCGGCTGATGCGCTCATCTTCTTGCATGAGGCCGATGAGGTTTGTCCCCAAGAAGGACGCAGCACCCGTGAAGGCAATCACCCGAGGGCGGGTAGGCTTTGATTCGAGCTGGGACCGACTCGGGCGCGAGATCGCGTCATTCATGCGCCGGCGAAAGTAGCACCAGTCGAGCAAAACCTCGATAATTACCCAAAATGCCTCGGCCCAGTTACGATTTAGAGCATGCGCGATCCGCCTGACGCCGCGCCGCATCGACTGGGACCCTACGAACTCGTGCGTCGCCTTGCGACCGGCGGCATGGCAGAGGTGTACCTTGCCCGCCGAGAAGGGCCTCGCGGGTTTGCGAAGACCGTCGCGCTGAAGCGCATTCTCCCTCAGTTTGCCTCCGACGGTGACTTCGTCGCCATGTTCGTCGATGAAGCGCGAGTCTGCGCGCGCCTCGCCCATCCGAACATTGTGCAGGTGTTCGACTTCGGCGAAGAGGAACACGAGCTCTACATGGCGATGGAATTCGTCGACGGAACAACGACCGCACGCCTGCTACGTGCGGCGTTCACCCGAGGCGAAGAGATTCCGCTTGAAGTGACGCTGCACATTTGCCTCAGCATGGCACGCGCGCTTGACTATGCGCACCAGGCCCGCGACGACTCGGGGCGAGCGCTCGCGCTCGTGCATCGCGACGTGTCGCCCGGCAACGTGCTGATCGACCGCGCCGGAGCCGTCAAGTTAACTGACTTTGGGATCGCCCGCGCTACGGAGAACGAGCGGCGGACCGACGCTGGGCATCTGAAGGGAAAGCTCGGGTACATGTCGCCGGAGCAGGTGCTCGGGCGCGAACTAGACGCTCGAAGTGATCTGTTCTCACTGGGCATCATCCTTGCCGAATTGGTCATCCGGCGACCGCTCTTCGCGGGTGGTCGCGAGCTTGACGTGCTCATGCGCATCCGAGACTCGGATCTCAGCGCGATCGATCGCGCTCCGGTTCGCGTGCCGGATGATGTGCGTGCCATTCTCTTTCGTGCGCTGACGAAAGAGCCATCCCAGCGCTTTGCGACCGCGGGTATTTTTGCCGAAGCCATCGAAGAGGTGCTGCGGCGACGGCGCATGCAGGTGACGCCCGCAAAGCTCGCAGAACTGATCGACAAGTGGGGGCTGTGCGAAGGGGACGGACAAGCGGCTCCTGCCTCAGGCGGCGGCGCGGTTGATGAGGAGGAACACACGACGCGTAAAGCGTTGCGCAAGCCACGCGAACTGCCTGATGCGACGAAACATAAGTATCGCGTGCGCGCCGAAGGGGAACCCGACATTGGGCCGCTCTCGTATCCAAACTTGATCGAATTGTTTGCAACGGGAAGGGCGACAGCGCACTCGCAGATCTCGCGCGACGATGGGCGCTTTCTGTCCACCTCCGAGTACCCTGAGTTCGCGCGATTTGTCACGAGTCCCGCGCTCCGGTGGGACAAGCAAATTCCCCGCGATGCGCTCGAGCGGGGCCGACTTGATCGTTCGCGCTTTGTAGCGACGTTCTTTCGCCTTTCTGTCCGCAGAGAAACTGGCGCATTCATTTTGCTAGACGGTCACCGCCAGAAGAAGATCTACTTGGTCGATGGATCCCCGGAGTTTGTGGCGTCGACGGAGAAATCCGAACTTCTGGGCGAGTATCTTGCGGCCCGCGGCCAGGTGCTTCCCATGGAGGTCGACATGGCCCTTGCGATGCTGCCTCGCTTCGGCGGCAGGCTCGGAGACGCCCTCGTGGGGCTCAGCATCCTGCGCCCGATCGAACTCTTTCGCGCGATTCACGACCAGATGGTCGAGCGCGTGATCGAGGCATTCTCGTGGCAGAGCGGCGACATTGGCTTCGTGAAAGGAGCACGCTCGCACGAAGAAACATTTCCGCTCGGGCTCAATCCATTCGAACTTATCGCGAGGGGCTTCCGGTCCGGGTACAGCGCAGCAGAGCTCGAGTTCCTCTTGAGGCCCCTTCAAGAAGAGGTGATCGAACCTGTGCTGGTTCCTCCGGTGCGCCTCGAGACGTTTCGGATGCCGGAGGCCGAGCAGATGGTCATCGAAAACGTAACTGAGAAAACTACATTATCAGCGCTCATGGCCAAGGCATCCGTCAAGCGGATTGCCGATCCCAACGATGTGCTTCGAGCAGTCTTTCTGGGGCTCTCGTGCGAACTACTCAAATCACCCAAGTGGGTGTTGCCGCCATCCCTCAAGCCCCGGCCGATCGTTACGGGCGAGTAGCCGAGCCGGATCGGAGGTCACAGCCTCAGCCGGTACACGGGGTACACGTCGTTTCCAATCGTCTTTTCAAACCCGCACGATGCGAACATCGAGACCCGCCCCATGAACGCTTGCTCATCATGTACCTCGTGACTGACGGCGTGGGGGTAAGCCTCGACCGTGCGGGCGCCCAATCGCTTCGCTTCCGCGATTGCGCCAGAAAGTAACATCCTGGCGACACCGCGCCTTCGATGGTCGGGATGAACGAGCATGCATCCGACGATCAGGACGTCTTGGTTCTCAAGCGCGAGTGCGCGGTAAATCGATTGGCTCCGTAGCTTGATGAGTTGCTCAGCAGGGGAGAGCTTGAGCCACCCGACGCAAGTCCCGCTCTCATCGAGCGCCACGACGCCCGAAAACAGGCCCGCGGTGAGCATCTGTTCCGAAAGTTGACGGTTCGTGTCGGGCTCGAATGCGCAGCGAGCGAGCCACTCGTTCTTGGTCCCAGCGAAGTGCCAGTACTGACAGAAGCAGGTTGTGCTCGAAGCTGCGAACAGGTCGCTCCATGCAGCGAAGTTGTCCTGAGTGAGAGGGGCAACGCTGAATGTCACTGAACCCCAGTCGGCAACGTCGGTGCATAGTGCCGCTCGACCGCGCTAGCGAAGGTAAACAACCTTGACTCTTGCAGCGGCGGGGCAACGAGCTGCAACCCGATGGGCATGCCGCCTTGGTCAGCGCCGCAAGGAACACTCAGCGCGGGAACGCCGGCCAGGCTCGCGGGCAATGTGTAGATGTCGCTCAAGTACATCGCGAGTGGATCGTCAGCCTTCTCGCCGAGTTTGAATGCCGTCGTCGGAGCGGTTGGCGAAGCGATGACGTCAACTTTCTTGAACGCCTCCTCGAAGTCGCGCCGAATGAGCGTGCGCATCTTTTGGGCGCGCAGGTAGTACGCGTCGTAGTACCCCGCGGAGAGGACGAACGTTCCGAGTAAGATGCGGCGCTTTACTTCTTTGCCGAAACCTGCGTCGCGCGTTGCCCCGTACATTTCGCCAAGTGACGGTGACGCCACACGAAGGCCGTAGCGCACGCCGTCGAAGCGCGCGAGATTGCTCGAGGCCTCAGCGGTCGCAATGACGTAGTACGTCGCAACAGCGAAGCGCGTGTGTGGCAGCTTGATCGGGGTGATGATGCACCCGTCGCTCTCGAGCCTAGCGAGTGCGGCGCGCACCGAGCCCTCAACGTCGGGGGAGAGTCCCTCTGCGAAGTACTCCTCCGGTACGCCCACCCGCAGTCCTTTGAGCGATGCGCTGCAAGCCAATTCATAACCGTCAATGGGCACATTGAGCGACGTCGCATCGTGGCCATCATGGCCGGCGATCACCTCGAGGAGGCGCGCGCTACCGCGGACGTCGGTTGCGAACGGGCCAATTTGATCGAGGCTCGACGCAAATGCGATGAGCCCGTAACGCGAAACGCGGCCGTAAGTCGGCTTCACGCCGACGGTGCCAGTTAGTGAAGCAGGTTGACGAATGGAGCCGCCGGTGTCGCTGCCAAGTGCACCAAGAGCCATGCGCGAAGCCACTGCCGCCGCGCTTCCCCCCGATGAGCCTCCAGGCGTGCGCGTGTCGTCCCACGGGTTTTTCGCGCTGCCGTAGGCGCTGTTCTCGTTCGACGAGCCCATGGCAAACTCGTCCATGTTCGTCTTCCCGGTGAGCAGCGCGTCTGCCTTGCGCAGCTTCGCGATGACCGTCGCGTCGTACGGAGGCGCATAGCCGCGCAAGATCTTCGACCCCGCGGTGGTACTCTCGCCTTCGGTGCAGATTGCATCTTTGATGGCGATGGGCACGCCGGCGAGAGCGCCAAGGGCTTCTCCGCGTGCGCGTTTTTGATCGACGGCGGCGGCCTGGGCCAAGATGCGAGCCGGCTCGACACTCACGAGGGCGTTGAATCGGCCATTGTACCGCTCGATGCGCGCAATCACGTCGTGAGCAACCTCGGTGGCCGACACAGCGCCGCTTTGAACCTTCGTCGCGAGCTCGGCGATGCTGAACGCCTCGATCATGAGGCTCCCTCGAGGAAAACGGGGACCGCAAACCCGTCGTGCTCAACCTGCGGGGCTGACGACAGCGCTTGCTCACGCGTGAGCCCCGCGACCACGTCGTCGGCGCGCCATGGGGAAGCCTCGAACTGAACGTGCGCCGTGGGCGGCACACCGGTCAAGTCAACGCTCGCGAGTGCGTCAACATAGTTGACAATCGCGCTCAAATCGCGACCAAGCTGATCCACTTCGTCGTCGTGAAGAGAAAGCGCGGAGAGCTTCGCAATGTGCTCCAGACGCGCTCTATCGATGGCCGGCCCGGTCATGGGGCCGACCATACCGAAGACGCGATTGTGAGGGAAGGATTCGCGCCTTTGGGTGTTATTCGAAGCGCACGAAAAGGGTATACGCCTCGCTGCCCGCCTTCGGGACGTAGCTCGAGTCGTAGGTGCTCGGGGTCACCTTGACGAAGTAGGTGCCTGCTTCGAGGCTGCCCGTCAGCATGGTCTCGTGTGCGGCAACGTCAACTGCCTTGCCGATCGCCTTGTCGGCCGTGTCGAGAAGCTGAAGGGTGGGATCAGCGTCCTTGTCGCCCGCGAGGGTAGCGACGAACAACTTCTTCTTCGCGTTCTCGCCGTCAACAACGATTTTGTAGTAGCCGGCCTTCGCCTTGGCGAGCTTCGCGTTTTCGATCAACGCGGGGACAGCGGTGATCGCTTGGGCGGTCCCGTGGGTCGCATGGTTCGCGGCCTCGTTGGCGACGAAGGCAGGCTTGGTCGAACGGCCAACCAGCGAGTAATCGTAGACGGCGCCGGCGTTCTCCCAGAGCACGGCGTAGACCGGATCGGTGCTTGTCGTTACTGACACAAAGGCGGAGGCGCCGCCGAGCATGTCGGCGAACTTGCCGCTCTTCGGCAACACGAGCAATGCAGGGCTAGCGTCCGCATTCGACGAAGCAACCGTGAGTTCGACGACCGATTTCTCCGCGCTCGATGGCGCGAACGTGAAGAGTCCTGAGTCAAAGGCGGTCTTGATGTCGCCGGTGCTAGGCGTTCCGTTGAGTAGGTTCGTCGCCTTGCGTTCTGCAACCGCGAGGCCG
>CAMBEV010000176.1 GCA_945865595.1 Nannocystis exedens
TGGCACGGACCCGCCAACGGGTAGCCGAGTTGACGTTCAACGTGATTGACCAACCACCGGCCTCGAGTGGCGCGTCAGCTGTGGCGTGCAGCGGGATGGCCGTGGTGGTGACTCGCGCCTCGAGGTCTCGGACCCCGGTGCCGGCCGAACCTAAGATGTGACCGTTCTCGAGGACGAGGGTCCCGGAAGGGCTCCTGACCGTCTCGAATCGCGCGCTCCCTTCGGTGCCTTCCGCGATCAGCGAGACCCCCACGGTGTCTGGAGGAATCACGAGCGAGAATGCCTCGCCGGACGAAAACTCGCCCAGGGTCACGCGCGTTGCGGCCACAAGCGGGGGAAGGGCCGGGGTGCGCTCGGCGCCAGCGTCACTGCGGGCGATCGACGACCAGTGACTTTGCTCGCCCGCGCGAGGAGAGTCGTCCGTTGTGTCTTGTCTGCCCGGTCCGCCGCAAGCCACGCAAGTGGCCAAGGCAACGAGGCCTCGTCTTGCATTCGCCATCTTCGGACGGGCTGCATGCGCCATACCATCAGACATACGAGTCATCGCAGAGATTCATAAGGCTGGTGGGTGCAGTCGGCCGGACGCCCTCACTGGCCTGCCACAGGCGCCCATCCCATGTGGCGTAAAGGCACTTGACGAGCGACGCGAAGTTGTCGCGGGCCACGACGAGCATGATATCCACGAGGTCGAGTGTGGTTCCGCTCCTGCAACGCTTGGACGATTTTCGTGGCTGCGACGGTCTCGTGCGCGCCAGCGGTTTTTTCTGGCCATGAGTTCAACGACGGGCGCGCTCATTTCACACTCCGAGAGATCCCGCCTGCGTATGATCGCATCGACGTTGCAACGGCTTCGCTGGCCTTTCGCGATCGCGTCGACCGGGCATCGATCCTAATCAACGTGCGCTGCGAAACGCGCGACGAGGATACCCCCCTACCCGCGCTGACCAACCACCTGCTCATGGGCACCACCGAGCGCGATTTTCGGTCGCAAGAGATAGAACCGTGGAGCGGACGCGAGGCGCACCATTCGGTGCTGACCGCAAAGCAAGACGGCGTACGCGTTCTCTACGACCTGTTCGTTGCAAAAAAGGACGGGTGCATTTACGACTTCGTCTACGTCGCCGACCTCGACGCGCCTGAAGCGGGCCGCCACAAGTTTGAGTCCATGTTTCGCGCGGTGAAGGTCCTCCCCGGGGCCAGGCGCCAATGAATGGGCCGCCCTCAGCAAGGGGCCTTTCGCAACGCGAGCGGCCTCCTTCAACTGAGACTGGGCCTTCGTCATCGGGAGGCGGGGGGATGTCGCTGCGCCCCTTGTCACTGCCGCCACCCATCGAGGGCTCGCTCGCCAGAAAGTTCATCGAGGCGCTGGGCGAAGTGGGCGTCCTCACCGTCGACACGTTCAAGTCGATTGGGCGAAAGCCCCTCGAGATCAGTTCCACCATCTACCAAATTGAGCAATTGGGGTTACGATCTGTCGCAATCGTAGCCGTGACGAGCCTGTTCATCGGGATGGTCATGTGCATACAGTTTGCGTATGGGCTGAAACGTTTCGGCGGTATTGAGGTCATCCCAAGCGTTATCGTGCTCTCGTTTCTTCGCGAACTTGGACCCACGCTTACGTCGGTGATCGTGGGAGTGCGCATCGGCAGCGGCATGGCGGCCGAAGTGGGCGCAATGAACGTAACCGAGCAGGTCGATGCGATTCGCGCGCTCGGAGCCGATCCCGCAAAAAAACTGGTACTCCCGCGGGTACTCGCGGCGATCATTGCGATGCCGCTGCTCAGCATGATCGCCGACATCGTGGGCATTCTCGGAGCCGCATTCGTGTGTGCGGTCGAGTTCAACATGTCGCCCGTGTTCTTTTTTCGCAAAGCTCTCGAAGTGACCCGTCTGTGGGACCTCTTCGCGGGTTTGCTCAAGACGCCTGTTTTTGGCTTCTTGATTGCGATCATCGGGTGTTACTTTGGCCTCAAGACGCGCGATGGGACGCAAGGCGTAGGTCAAAGTACGACGCGCACAGTTGTTCATGTGTGCATCTCGATTCTGGTCGCAGACTTCTTCCTCACACGTGTGCTCCTTGCGATGGGAGCTGATGGCTGACCAAGGTGAATTCAGTTGAGTTAGAAGGACAGCCATGAATCGCGCCGCCGCCGCCGCCGCCATTGCTGACTTCTTGCGAGCGCTTGGGCGCGATGCGCAGCGCGAGCCTGAGCTTGTGGGCACGCCCGAGCGCGTGGCGACCGCCTACATTGACGAGTTGCTTTCCGGCTATGCGCTTGATGTCGACGAATTGCTCGCATCGAACGTCCTTTCGGGCACGAGCGACATGGTGGTCGTGCGCAACGTGCGCCTTTCGACGATGTGCCCTCACCACCTTCTGCCCGCCATTGGATCTGCGGACGTTGCTTTTCGACCGGCAACGAGAATCGTCGGCCTTGGTGCGATAGTTCAGGTTGTTGACTCTTTATCGAAACGCCTCGTGCTCCAAGAAACGCTGGGCGAAGACGTGGTATCGGCGTTGGCGAAGCACCTTGACCCCAAGTGGGTCGCTTGCCGCATCGCGCTGTCCCACGGCTGCATGCTCGCACGCGGAGAAAGGGCGCACGGTGCGGCGGTCGAGACCTTTTCCTTCCGTGGGAACGACGGCGATCGCGCTGAGGCGATCGCAACGGTCAGGAGCGAGCCGTGATCGCAGTCGTGACGGGCGCAGGTCGCGGAATCGGACGTGCGGTCGCGCAGTCGCTCGCCGGGCGCGGCTGCCACGTGGCTCTGCTCGCGCGAACAGGTAACGAACTTGACGAAACGGCACACGAAATTCGCGCCCGCGGTGGTCGCGCGATAGTCTTCCCATGCGACCTCACGCAACCGTCGGCAATTGCCTCCGCGACTTCGCGCGTCCTCAGCGAGCTCGGCGTCCCGGCCGTCGTGGTGAACAACGCGGGCGTCGTGCAGCGCTCCCTGGTGCAAGAGACGACCGATGACGAGTGGAACCAAGTGCTCCAGGTCAACCTCACCGCCGCGTTTCAAGTGACACGTGCCTTCTTGCCCGCGATGCTCGCTGCCGGGGCCGGTCGGTTTGTGCATATTGCAAGCATCTCGTCGACGCTTGGGACGCCGAAATTATCCGCGTATTGCGCGTCGAAGTGGGGCCTCGTTGGGTTCAGTAAGTCGCTTACCGAAGAGCTCCGAGGCACAGGATTGAGCTCGATGTGTGTGATGCCGGGTTCGGTCGATACCGCGATGTTAGAGGGCAGCGGCTTATCGCCGGTGATGACGCCTGAAGATGTAGCCAGCGCGGTTACCTATGCCGCGCTCGATGCGCCGCTCTCGATGAACGGGAGCGCGATCGAAGTGTTCGGTCCGTAAAAGGTCATCATGAGCAATCGGCTGTTAGACGAAGCGTCGCCCTACCTCCAGCAGCACGCGCACAATCCGGTCGACTGGTACCCGTGGGGTGCTGAAGGGCTCGACCGCGCGAAGCGGGAGAACAAGCCGATCTTGCTGAGTATCGGCTACTCGGCTTGTCATTGGTGTCACGTCATGGAGCGTGAGTCCTTCGAGGACAACGCTATCGCCGAGCAGATGAACCGCGACTTTGTCTGCATCAAGGTTGATCGCGAAGAACGGCCTGACCTCGATCAAACGTATCAGCTGGTGGTACAATTGATGGGCCGCAGTGGAGGTTGGCCGCTGACGGTCTTCCTCACGCCCGCGCAGCAGCCGTTTTTTGCGGGGACGTACTTTCCGCCCTCGGATCGCTTCGGGATATCCGGCTTCCCTAAAATTCTTACCGCAATTTCTGAAGCATACGCGACGCGCGCTGATGAGATTACGAGCCAGGCGGCCGAGATTACCGAAGCGATGGTGAGCGCGACCATGGCGCCCTCCTCACCCGAACGCATCGAGCCCTCACCCGGCTTACTTGCGCGCGCGGCCGACGAAATGGGTAAGCGATTTGACGATCATGGAGGTGGGTTCGGGCACAAGCCAAAGTTCCCGAACACGATGGCGCTCGACGTTCTATTGAGCTCGGCGATTCTCAACGGTGATGCGGCCGCACGAGACCGCGTCGGCCTGGCCCTCGCCGCGATGCGTGCTGGCGGGATTTGGGACCACCTCGGCCACGGCTTTCATCGGTATTCAACCGATGAATCGTGGACCGTGCCGCACTTCGAAAAGATGCTTTACGATAACGCGCTGCTGATTCGCTTGTACGCGGATGGGGCGCAGGCGTTTGTTGAGCCCGTCCTCGAGGCGACTTCGCGGCAGATCATCGAATACCTCGGGCGCGAGATGATGGCCGATGAAGGCGGGTTTTTTTCGAGCCAGGATGCCGACACTGAAGGCGAGGAAGGAAAGTTCTTTGTCTGGACTATCAACGAAGTGAACGATGTTCTCGGAGGGGACAGCGAAGCACAGAACGCGTTCGTTGCATTCTATGGCATCCGCGAGACGGGGAACTTTGAGCATCACGCGAACGTGCTTTGCACAAGCCGCGAGTTAGGCGAGGTCGCAACGAAATTAGGGCTCTCTCAAGGCGTAGCTGTTGCGGCTGTCGAGCGCGCGCGTCTCGCCATGTTCGACAGACGTGAGCAGCGTCCAAAGCCGTTCGTCGATGACAAGGTGCTCGTGAGCTGGAACGCACTGGCGATCGGGGCCATCGCTCGCTGCGGACTTTCGTGGGGCGACGACGAGGTGCTCGCAATCGCCGAACGCGCGTACACCTTCATTCGGACGACGCTCTGGAGTGATGGGATCGAAAAGGGTGAAAATGTAACCTTGGCGCGCCTTAGTCGCGGCGGGCAAACGCGCGGAACCGGCTTTCTCGATGATTACGCCTACCTTGCCGATGCGGCCCTCGATCTATACGAAGCGACCGGTAAGCCGCTTTACGTTCACGATGCGAACACGCTTGCGAAGGCGATCGTCAAGCGGTTCTACGATGAGGACGACCCCGGGTTCTTTTTTACGCCGAATGATGGCGAAGCTCTCGTGTGCCGAGGCAAAGATGCGTACGACCATGCCGTTCCGAACGGAGCCGCCGTGGCTTGCCGCGTGCTCTTGCGGCTCGGCACGTTGGTCGATGCGGGCCTTGCACTGCTTGCCGAGCGGGTCCTTGTGAAAATGACACATAGCGCGTTACAAAACCCGCTAGGCCTCTCGAGTTGGGTGCTTGCGGTCGATCGCCTTGCGCGCGGCTCGACCGATATCGTGGTCGTGGGGGCGCCGGACGACCGTCGGACGACGGCGCTTGTTCGTGCGGCCGCCAGCGTTCACCTCCCGCATCGAAACTTGGCGCGAGTTGACCCGGGCGATTCAGCGTCGGTTGCTGCGTGTTCGCTACTTGCTGAAGGGAAGTTTCCGCACGAGGCGCCCGTTGCGTACGTGTGCGCAGGCAGGACATGTTCTCTGCCCATTACCGATCCCGAAGCGTTGGTCAGGGCGCTGCGTCCAAATCGCGATACGCTCGACACGCCGTGAAGCCACCCGCGCCCCTCACTCATCTTGTCGATGCGATGCTCGCGAGTTACGAAAATGATTCGCGCGCGCATCATATTGATCGACGCTACCTACCCTCACGCGAAGAGATTATCGCGCTGCTCAGGCTGCTGCTGCAGCTCTTCTATCCAGGCTACTTTGGGCGTCAGGGACTGACGCATGACAACATCCGCTACCAGACCGGCGTCATTTTAGAGCTGGTCCGCGAGAAACTCGAGCGCCAGCTTGAGCTCAGTTTGCGCCACGGCGCTGAACTCGAGGTCGAGACGAACGCCACTCAAGCCAAGTTGCTCGCGGCGCACGATGTCGAAGACTGCGCTACGCACGCCAAGCTGCTCGCGGCACGCTTTCTCGAGCGGCTGCCCGAGCTGAGGCGCGCGTTGATCGCGGACGTCCAGGCGGCGTACGAAGGTGATCCCGCGGCGTGCAACTTGGACGAGGTGATTCTTGCCTACCCAAGCGTACTCGCGGTGACAGTCTATCGGGTCGCGCACGAGTTTTACGGCATGGGCGTGCCGCTGTTGCCGCGCATCATGACCGAGTGGGCACACACGCAAACGGGTGCCGACATCCATCCCGGAGCCGAAATCGGCGACAGCTTTTTTATCGACCACGCTACGGGCGCGGTCGTCGGCGAGACCACGGTGATCGGAGCTCACGTAAAGCTCTATCAAGGCGTGACGCTCGGCGCACGGTCGCTCCCTCGTGACGAGCGCGGACGGATCATTCGCGGCAGCAAGCGCCATCCCACCGTCGAGGACCGCGTGACGGTGTACGCGAACGCAACCGTGCTCGGTGGCGAGACGACCCTCGGCGAGGGCTCTGTGATCGGTGGCTCGACCTTCGTGACCGAGAGCGTTCCCCCATACGCCCAAGTAGCGCTCAAGGCGCCAGAGCTTCACGTGGTTCAACCACCGCCACGTCCATAGCGCGTTCCGCCGCGCGATCCAGCGCGCCGTGTACCGGTTCGCCGTGGCGCATTGCCCGTGCGCTGCGGGAGCTCGGACGGAATTTGGGATCGCAGCTGCTCAGCGGGCTCGAGGCTCAAGCCGCGCGCGCGGAGATCAATTTCGAGCACGTTAGCCACTGTTGATAAGAGCTCAGGTCGCGCAATACGCACGGTCTTTCCGGATGTCAGGCGAGGCAGCACCGCCATCAACCGCCGCATGAAATCGGCAATTTTACGCGGAATTGCTATGCGCTCGAACAACGGCTCAAGGAACTCGCCGACCGCACGCACGCGGTCGCGGTCGCCCGCGATCGCCTCTTCCATCGTTTCATGAAGAAGGGCCGTGCACAGCGTCACGTCGTCGAGCGGTGCGCCCTGTTCGCGCGTCATCGCATCGACGGCGTCCAAGCGTCGCCAGAATCGCTCGCCCGCACCTTGGGTGCTCTCGTCGTCGTCGAGGAAGGCCGCCAGTTCAGGCAAGAATACCGCAAGGGTGCCAGTTTCCCAGGCGAGCCAGAACGAGCGATGCGCCGCCCCGCTGCGGAGGAGTCGCAACACTTCTTCGAATAAACGAGGCCGCGCAGCCTTGGCGAGCTCTTCGCGGCACAGCACCATCGCGTCATAAACTTCAGGCGCGATGCCAAGATCGAGCCGGCCCGCAAATTTGATCGCGCGCAAGATGCGAATCGGGTCCTCGCGGAAGCGCACGATCGGGTCGCCAATCGTGCAAATGATGCGCCTTTGCACATCGCGCATCCCCCCCTCCCAATCGAGCACCTCACGAGACTGCAAGTCATAAAAGAGCGCGTTGATGGTGAAATCGCGACGATGCGCGTCTTCATGCGCGTTGCCGAACGCGTTGTCGTTGCGAATGAGCAAGTTCTCGTCGCCCGGATCAGGCTCGTCGTCGCCTGCTTGCGTACTGGCCTGTGCACCTAACTGAGGGTTGCGGCGAAAGGTTGCAACCTCGATGATCTTTGTCCCGAAGATCACGTGGGCGAGGCGAAATCGTCTGCCGATGATGCGGCAGTTGCGAAAGAGCGCGCGGACATCTTCGGGGCGCGCACTCGTTGCGATGTCAAAGTCCTTCGGCTTGCCCGCAAGCAGCAGGTCCCGGACGCATCCACCTACGAGGTAGGCCTCGAAACCGCCACGCTCGAGCTT
>CAMBEV010000177.1 GCA_945865595.1 Nannocystis exedens
TTGGAGCGGTACCCGCTTCCACGAGCGAGGATCTCTCCAACGCCGCCCCGTGCAGCGAATCCGTGATCCGAAGAGCCGGGTGCCTTAATTGGGCATGCCCGGATCTGTGGGGGGCTGGGGAGGGACAACCTCCCTGGCCTACCCGACTGACCTAACCTGCCGCCCATGAGCACCGACGAACCCCTCCTCGTGGACTTTGGCCGCACGGCGGCTGACTACGCGCAGCATCGCCCAGGATTCCCCGACGCGTTTTTCGACAAGCTCGCAACACTCGGCATCGGGCGCGCGGGGCAGCAGGTCCTCGACCTTGGAACTGGCACAGGTACATTAGCCCGCGGCTTTGCGCGACGAGGCTGCACTGCGGTGGCACTCGATCCGTCGACCGCGATGCTTGCCGAGGCAACGAAGGCCGCCGAGGACGAGGGCGTCGCTCTTCGGACCGTGGCCGCTCGCGCCGAAGAGACCGGAATGCCGAGCGAGGCCTTCGACCTTGTGTGCGCAGGCCAATGTTGGCACTGGTTCGATCGGGGGCGCGCCGCGCGTGAAGCCTGGCGCGTGCTGCGACCTGGCGGGCACATGGTCATCGGGTACTTCAGCTATCTGCCCGAGCCGGGCAACGTCGCCGAAGCCACCGAGGAGCTGGTCGTGCGACACAACCCCACGTGGCCCATGGCCGGCCTCGACGGGCGCTACGCCGCGTACGTCGATGACCTCGTCGATGCCGGGTTTCGCCTCGTCGACACGTTCGACTTCGTGCTTCCGATTTGCTTCACGCACGAAGCGTGGCGCGGACGCTTCCGCGCCTGCAATGGCGTGCTCACGCTGCCTTCGGAAACCATGGCCAAGTTCGACGAAGACCTCGCGCGTCTGCTCGCGGAGCGCTTTCCCGAACCGATCATCAGCGACCACCGCGTCTACGGCATTGTCGCCGAGAATAGCCCTTAGCGCCCCGCACTCTTACGCACGCGTTTCGCCGCGTACATCTCCGCGTCGGCGCGCTTGAGCAGGTCTTCCACGCGCTCGGCGTGATTGGGGTCGAAGTGTGCAACGCCGATGCTCATGTGAATCGCGTACGGCCTCCCGCCTGTCGCATTGTGGCGCGCCATGTTTTCGTGCAAGCGTTCGAGCAAGAGCGCGATGCGGTCAGGGCCCACATCCAGCGCAAAGATCACGAACTCGTCGCCACCGGGTCTTGCGATCACGTCTGACTCGCGAAACGTCATGCGAAGGAGTTTCGCCACGTCGCGCAGCGCGAGGTCGCCCGCCTCGTGACCGTGAATGTCGTTGATGCCCTTCATGCGATCGACATCGACAAACAGCAGCGATGCGTGCTTTTTCAGGCGCGTCGCTAAATGTAACTGCTGCTCGAGCAAAAGGAGAAACCCGCGGCGGTTGTAGAGCTGCGTCAGCTCGTCGACGATGCTCATCGCGACAAGCTGCTCTTGCAGCTCCTTTACTTCGGTGACGTCGCGCCCGACCATCACCGCGCCGCGAATCGCCCCGTCGGTGTCCCGCACCGGGGCTGCGTTGATGCTCTGCCAGCGACCGACAGGAAACGTCGCGCTGCGCACAAATAGCTCGCACTGACGGACACTCTCCCCGGAGAGGGCGCGAGCGAGTGGGACGTCCTCGGCAGGGCACGGCGTTACCTTGTCCGAACAGAAAAGCTGCACACGACCCGCGGCCGGTGCGCTTCCGGTCGCACCGGCGAGATGTCGATGCATCGATTCGTTTGCGAGGACGGTGTGGCCCGCGTGGTCGGCGACCAGGACCGCGTCTTCCATGCTGCCGAGAACCAGCTCGAGTAGGAGCGCGCGCTCGCGCAACGTCGCAGCGGTCGTTTGATGCTCGATTTCAGCGGAGGCAAGCGCCGCGAAGTCGGTCAGCGTTGCGATTTCTTCGGGTGTCCAATGCCGGGACTTCGGGTCGAGCAAACACAACGCGCCGATGCGTTTTCCGTGCCGATCGACAAGCGGGGCAGCCGCATATCCAACGAAACGCAGCTCCATGACGGCGCGTAGATCTTTGGTTCGAGGATCACGCCACGAATCTTCGACAGCCGCGGCCATTCCCGTCTGCATCGGAACCAAACACAGCCCCCAAGAGAGCGGCACTTCGCGCAAGGTCGACCACGGTGCTTCGAGCCCATGTGCGCCGAGGAATCGATAGCGGTCGAGCGACGCGAGCGCGACCACCGCCACCGGTGTCGAGAGCGTTCGTGCGGAGAGCCTCGCGATGTGATCAAGGCGCTCGTCGGCCTGCGTATTGGCTTCGAGATCCGCGCCTAGCAGCGAGTCGAAACGATCGCGGTGCGCGAGCGGTTTGAGCGAAAGTTCACCCATCGAAACCGATCATACGATGGTCAAGACGCAGCCTGTGGAAAACGTGCGCGCAAACGCAACGCACAATTGTGCTCCACACTTGCCGCGCAGGACGACTGACCACACCACCTGTGGACAATCTGTGAAAAATCGTCGATCGAAGTGGAGCAGAGGGGGATCGAACCCCTGGCCTCCGCATTGCGAACGCGGCGCTCTCCCAACTGAGCTACTGCCCCGGAAACTTGCCCGAAAACTAGGTACGTGCCTCGACGCCTGGGACCCGCGAGGGACGGAAGAAATACGCTCCCCGCCGATGAAGTCAACAGTAAAGCGTGAGTGCGATCAGCCGCCGCAACCACCCCCGCAGCCGCCGCCGCAACCGCTGCCACCGCCGCAGCTTGAGCCGCCGTCGCCGCCTCCACCAGAGGCGACAAGAGGGGGGGTGCACAACCCGTCTGGCATCGCGGCAAACAGAGGCGCGCCGACAAACGCGCCCATGCCCACCGCCGCCACCGCAAGGCTTACCTCATTGAACTCTGCCTTGCGGCCTTGTGCCACGTCGGCCCGGAGGGAGACCGTGGCATCGTCAACCCACTTGATGAACTCGCGCCCCTGCGACGAGGGTTGCTTCCACAGCGCCGCTAGGCACACGAGGCACACCACGGCAGCGACGATCATCTCGAGGACGAGCAGCGAAAATGGCCGCTCGAGAAAGACGGCCCGGATGATGCGCAGCGTGCCGAGCGTCATGAGGAACGACGGCCCAAGCGTGAACGTCAGGACGCTTACCCATCGGACATCGCGCGTTCGATCCATGCCCGCCTCGGCGAGCGTCTGGGCGAGGGCCACTTGAAGGCTCTTTGCAGCCTTGAGCGCCTCGCCTCGAAGCGTGTAGGGCGTGACCGCCTTGTTCAGATGGAACTGTAGCGATTCCCAAAACGGCAGCAGGTGTGGGTCATCGGGGCGCGCGTGCGGCAGGACGACGACGGTGCCTTCGTTACCGACAAGCCACCCGAGGCTCGTTGCCCGCGCGAGCAGCAAGTCGGCGACGCCGTTCACGCCTGCGCGCATGTACGCCAGCGCCCATAGATCGTCTTGTGAGGGGAACCAGCCGAGGCGCATCGAACGCGGTCGCTGGCTTGGCGCGCCGCTCACGCGATAGGCAGAGCGTCCGAGCTGCGCGGCCTCGGGTATCGCTGCTCGGGCACGATAGGACGCCCGATCGAGAAGGCTCGCAAGACCACTGCCAAATACGTAACTTGCCATGATGCAAATGACAGAAAGGACAAGGAAGACAAAGAGAAACGCCGGCCCGGACTCCTCGTTGATTGGCCACACCTCGAACGGATTCACGCCTTCTCCATGCTGTCGACCGCTGAGATCGCACAGTCAAGCAACTTAACGAACGTGGCGTACGCGCGGGCGGGGTCCTCCTTGGCGCTGAAGATCGGTGATGCGTCGACGCCGAAATGTGAGCCGGCGGCGCGAAGGACCGCTGAAACGTCATTCGCGACAGCGACCCCGCGCAGCTGAAGGAGCGCCCGGAGCGCCGGCCTTATCTGTTTGGTCTTGCGCAAGAGTGCCCCAACGAACGCTTCGGGTGCGTCGACGATTGCGCGCCGAAGCCGAATTTGCGAATCGCGCAGCTCCTGCTCAATGCGCAGGCGCAAGTGCTCAGGGTGTATCGACAGGTTGGCAAACGGACTCGTGCCGTGAAGGGCGACATGGCACTCTTGAATGTCGCGGTAGAAGAGCGGGAACACGTCGGTCGTGTGTGCGATCTCTTGTTCGACGAGGATCATCGCTTCGATGCGGGCGGCGGCGCTTGCGAGTCGAAGAGGATTTGACATCGCGCGCAGAGCTTCGGCTGACGCCTCGGTGAGCACCACGATCAAGTCGACGTCGCTCGTCCCTTCCTTGTAATCGCCTCGAGCGGCGCTCCCATGGACCACCAACGCGCGCAGATTGCGTCCGAGCAAATGGGTAAGTTGCTTTTCTAACTCCGCGAGCTGGTTCTGGGCGCGGTTGCCGAGCTGGGTGAGGAGGGCTTCGCGGTTCATGGTGCCTCGAGGATACGCGCGGTTTCCGGCTCGACTCAATTGCACTTGAGCGCAAACGTAACCCGCGCGCTCAGGAACGCTGGCCCACCATGATGTCTCGGGGCCGGGGCGCGCCTTACTCGTCGGGATTGGTTTCTTCAATCCAACCAAAGCGCTTACGCTCGCGCCTTCGATCGAAGAGATCAACCCCGACGAATAACCGGCGGTCAACTTGATTTCTGGTGGGGTTGCGGCGGACACACTGCATGCGTTTTCCGCCCCTCGCGTTCATCGCACCCGCCGCCGAGCAGCGCCGCTGCAAAACAAGGCCGCTGGAGGTGATCGCCTCGTGATCTGCCCCCTTCGCTGAATTTGTGGGGCTGCGCGAATTTGCCGATCACTACCCCTACGCAGCCCACTTCAGTGCGAGCTTCTTCCGTCGCTTGACGCAATCGAGGAGGTACAGGTCGATCAGCTTCTGGTAGGGAATGTTCGTCTCCTCTGCCAGTTGCTTGAAGTAGTCGATGACCGCTGGGCTTAGGTTGATCCCCACGGCCTTCTTCTTGTTGGCGTATGGATTTTTAATCTCCTTCATTTTTGAAAAGTCATATTCCTTTTTCATAGGTCTTCGCCTCCCTTCGGATCGCCTTGAGAAGCCGGGCCACCGAACTCATTCCGAGGATTATGAATCGATGCTCGGTACGCCGTGTTTGGATCGGTTCAGCTTGTTCTTCGCTTCATCCCATTCAAAACGAAGCATGAGTCTATATAATATCTAGATGGTGCCTAGATTTCAAGTAGTCGTTGGGTAAAACGTCGCCGCTGCACGTTCGAGTGATACGCGACCGCGCATCTGCGTGGCTTCGGCGACCCGTTCGAGTGTCGAAAGGCTCGGCGCGTTGGTCACGACCTCAACGAAGGTTAACGTTTCGCGCTCGCGTTATGTGACGCGCGCTTGCGGAGCAAGACGCTTCTCGCGCGTGCGAGTGCAACCGCTCCTTCCGCGAGCAGCGGAGCCTCGGTCGCGCAGGTCTCTTGCGTGAGCAAGCGCGCAACTTCTGCCTGGTCGCGCGCGAGGGCCTCCGTGCTGATGTTGGTCGCTCGTTGTAAGGAGCGCGCGTGGGTGCGTTCGATCGTGCGACCTGTGAAATAGGACCGACCGCGATCGGTTTCAGCGATCAAGTCCTCAAACTTTTGAAAATTCGAGTCCCTTTCGATCAACACAGGAACGTCTCCGGCGCGGGCAAAGACGTGCGGCAAAAGCGCGAATGACCCATCAGGGACTGGGTGCGCGTGGGTATCGAAGTAGAAGCCGTGTTCCTCGATGCCGCCGGCCATATGCACCATGGCCACGCGTTCGAGCGGATAACACTCGATCGCTGCGTGGGGGTCCTTGCCCCGATTGATCGCGTTCGCATAGAGATTGCTCACATCCAGCAAAAGTGGACACCCGGTCTGTTCGATCACTTCGTTGACGAAATCAACCTCGGTCATTTCGTCTTGTTGCCAGCAGAAACTCCAGGCCACGTTTTCGAGAAAAAACGGTACGTCCGGCAAGAGGCGTCGCGCATGGTTCACGTTCTTGACGAGCACCCGCACGGCCTCTCGCGTCATGGGCAGCGCGGTCAGGTGCCCAATGTCGTGGCCGGCGGCGCGCGAAAAGGACATGTGCTCGCTAATGGCGAGAGCGCTGGTTTCCTTCGCGAGCTTACCCACCGCGCGAACGCGGCTCTCGTCGATGCCCTCCGCGGAACCCAGCGACAGCTTCACCGCGTGAACCACGTTCGGAACGATGCGGCTGACGGCGATGGCTTCGCGCCGTCTCGCCCCACACAAGTGCGCTTCGGCGACGAACTCAACGAAGTCGACGCATCCTCCGTTTTGTAGCAAGTCGGACGCTATTTCGGCGCGAAAGCCGAGGCCGACACCCGAGAGCATGGGTAAGACGATAGCGCTATCGATATCCCGATACCAAAGCTTGCGACAGGAGGCCCCAGCCATTGATCGCGGCGAAGAGCAATAGCTTGAACGGCAAACTCACTTGGGTCGGATTCATCATCTGCATGCCAAGCGCGAGCAGCACGTTGGCGATGACCAAATCGATCACAAGGAATGGCAAATAGAGCAAGAAGCCCATCTTGAAGGCTTCAGCGAGCTCCGTCACGACGAACGACGGCAGGAGCACAGCGAAGTCACTCTCGTGCACCTTCGCACGTTCGGGCTCAGGTCGCGCCTGTTGTGCGACCTTGAAGAATCGAGTGCGCTCGCTAGCGCTGGCGTTCGCTGTGAAGAAGTCGCGCATCGGCTCTGACACGGCCGCAAAGCCGTCGCGCACCAAAGCGATCGCGTCGCGATCAGAATTGAGCAACGGCGTCATGCGCTCGCCCATGCGTTCGGCGACTGGCGCCATGGCAAGAAAAGAGAGTGATCCTGCGAGCACCATGACGACCGTATTTGAGGGCACGCTTTGCGCCCCGATCGCGCTCTTGACGATCTGGAGCACCGTCGAAATTTTGACGAAGGCGGTGGCGCCCATCAACACGAACGGCAAGAGCGATGCGATCGCGATGCCGGCGACGAGCAGAAGCGGTTTGCCTGCGATGTCGGTTACGGCTTGTGCGGCGGGCGCGACGAGCATCATGGCTTTGCTCTGCCATCTGCCGCAGGCTTCAGCCAATCAGCAAACGTGCGCGATTTCGTCACCGGGTCGGTGGCGAGTTCACTTGCGATGACTTCGCCCAGCTTAGTCAAGCCGCTTTCCGATGCGCCGACAACCAACACCTGTTCGCCAACCTGAATGAGGTAGACGGCGCGCCTCGCATCGAGCGGCAGGTGGCCCCGGAGGGCGAGCGGCCCATGCGGCTTGCCAAGACCGAGCTTGCGGCCAAACGCCAGCACAAGCACAGCGAGCACGCATACGCCAACAAGTAAGAGGAGGCTCTCCAGGAAGTAGGACGCGTACGGGCTCATCCGGTGCGAGCGCTTTGCGCTAACGCTCGCGGAGCGTCAACCCATCGCCGATTCAGACAGGGCGAGCGCATCTTAATTGGCTGGCTTTTTGGCTGCGCTGGGAGATCTCTGGGCGCTTGCGCGCACGCACGAGCCTCGCGCGCGCTGCGCATGCCCTCAAGCCCCAGCCCTCGTCCCCGTTTCGTCGCCCTGGCCCTGGCCCTGGC
>CAMBEV010000178.1 GCA_945865595.1 Nannocystis exedens
GTCCTCGGATGTGCTGTATTTGTACTTACCGCTGATCACAATATCGGCGTCGACGATCTCTCCGGAGTTGTCGTCGTAGGTGAGCACCGTCACCGCGATTGCCTTGCCGGCGGGCGCGTACGCATCGCGGAAGACCACGGAGTTCACGCCATCGTAACCAGGCTCGAGCGATTTGCTCGCCTTGGTCACGCTCACCTGCGGAGCACCTGCGGACTTGTGGTTCCAGTGATCCGCCCCGGCGCGCACGGCTTCCGCCGCATCCCTGTCAGCCTGAGCAACGCTCGGGTCGACGGTCACCGTGATCTGACTTTCTGCCCAGTGCACGAGCTTGTCGCCCGTCGTCTTCTTGAGCACGTACGCATCAGCTTTCGAGCATGTGACGGTAGCGGCTACTGCTGCCAGAATCCCGACGGTAAGGCGCTTCATGTGTTCTCCGACGCGAAGTGCCGCAGATTGCGACCACGTCTTCGAGAACGACTCCGATGCGTCTCACTTGAGCAAATGCGTGAAAACTTTCTGTGGAGAAAGCACCCGCTGCGAGTTACGAACTCAGCCGTGTTCGATCTCGACGCGTCGGCGCGCGCTCGCATGTGGCGTGAGCTGCGCGATGTCATCGACGCGTACCTCGCGAGCGCCTCTCGTACCGGTCCGGTGGAGGCCCTGGGTGCGCTCGATGCGGCCGCATTCCTCGCGGAAGCGAGTCGCGACCCCGCACAGGTCCTTCGCGATGCCGCACGTGGCCTCACGTGTGGTGGCGTCGATGTGGGACATCCGCGCTACTTCGGCACCTATGACGGGGCGGGTTCCATAGTGGCTGCAGCGACGGACGCGCTCGTCTCCGCACTGAATCCGCAGCTCGCACTTCGCCGCACCAATCCCTTTGCGGATGAGGTGGAACGCTTGCTCATTCGCCACTTCGCAACGCGCTTTGGCGCGCTGCCCAGCGAGCCCGTGGCTGGTGTGTTCACAAGTGGCGCGAGCGAAGGCAACTTCATCGCGCTGCAATGCGCACTCGCCGCTCGCTTTCGCACCTTCGCAGAGCGCGGAATTCGTGCGTGTCCTGCGTTGCCCCGTATCTATGCCTCCGTCGAATCACACGCGTCGATCATCAAAGCCGCACGCGCCGCCGGTCTCGGCTCCAAGGCTGTCAGGCTCGTCGGTGTCGACGCATCCGGCGCGCTGCGCGTCGATTCGCTCATGCAAGCGATCGCGCAAGACAAACGTAAGGGCCATTTACCATTCGCGATCGTCGGTACCGTCGGCGCAACAAGTTGCGGTGCCATCGATCCTATCGAACGCCTGGCAGAAATCGCGTCGAGGCTCTCCCTATGGTTGCACGTCGACGCCGCATGGGGCGCCATCGGCGTCCTCGCTCCATCGCTGCGCACGACGCTCCCGAGCATGGCCAGAGCCGACTCGATCACCTTCGATGCGCACAAGGTCCTCGACATGCCGATCGCCACCGGCCTCTTCTGGACCAGGCACCACTCCGCGCTGCGCAGGGCCTTCCATGTCACCGCGGGTTACATGCCCTCTCCGCGTGACGACTTTTTCGCGCTCTCACCCTCGTGGTCGCGCCGTGCACTCGGTATGCGCCTCGCCGTTCACTTGCGCGTCTTCGGATGGGACGCGATAGAAAAGTCACTTGACCATCAAGTCGCTTTAGGAAGCCGCCTTCGCGAGGGCCTGCGCGCCCAAGGCTTTCCACTGGTCTGCGAGTCCGTGCTTCCCGTGGTGGCCTTCGAGCCACGCTCTTCCGCCGCGATCACAAGCGACATCGTGAAACGAGTGCTCCCCGACTTTTGGATTAGCGAGACGAAGCTTGGCTCTGGCAAACGCGTCCTCCGTGCATGCATCACGAGTTCAAGAACGGGGACGGCCGATGTCGATGCATTGATTGAGCGCCTCCGCGCAACCAGTGATGCGGCTTCATGAATAATCGCGTCTACGATACGTCGCACGAGGATGCGGAAAATAACGTTCGCTTCTAGCCTACTGACGCTTGTCGCGTTCGCGTGCGGCGGAGGCATCGTGAAGCAGACGAGGGGGCCTGCTAACCCGGCGCCGATGCGCGAAGTCGACGACCGCGACCGGATCCGGTGACGGGCGAAGGTGGCGGAGAATTCCACTTCCACCCTAAGCCCGGTGCTTACGCCGAGCCCATTCGTTCATCGCAATGCCCGCTGCAATCGCCACAGGGAACGAATTGTTGATCCCGTACATCGGAATCGCAATCACATGGTCGACGCGGTCGAGGACTGTCACGGGAAGCCCAAACCGTTCGCTTCCAAACAGCAGCACGACGCCCTTCGGAAACTGGTCAACGTCATAGACGGCCTGCCGCGCACGCTCCTTCTCAAACGCCCACACCGGCCGCTCGCCGACATGTGCAAAGAACGCCGTTTCGTCAGCGAGCTTGACGATCGATTCATACTTCTGCATCCCCATGCTCGCCTTTTCGTAATAAGGCGCGTTACCAATGACGATAATCTCGCGCGCCAAGAAGCTGTGTGCGACACGGATGATGGCGCCGACGGCAAACGCGTTCTCACAGCTGTAAACCGCCACCGAAAAATCGTGCCGCAGAGGCGCCAGCAGCGCGCGCACTTCTTCCGGCGATTCGTCGATGGGAGCGTTGATGGCCACCGTGTGCCTATAGGTGAGAGCGAGATGCGAAGCCACTCCGACGCTGGTGCGAGCGCTGAGGCGCCCTCACCTTCCAGTCGCCGAGTCTCGACTGTTCCGTGACGCACTGGCAGCCAAGCGGTTGAGGAGCCACGCAATCTGCAGATCGACCACCGGGGGCTTCTCGCACTCGCGACAGATCTCAAGGTGCGCAGAGAGAAGCCACTTCTGCCAGTAGAAGCCGTTCATGCCATCGATATCGTTGGCGTCATAGGCGAACCCATGGGGAGTGCCTGAGTTGGGCAGCAGGCTCAAGATGAATGCGCCTGGAATGAAGCCGGCGGGTTGGCCGCCAACGACCTCGAAAATGCTGAGTCGTTTTTTGTTTGGAAAGAACGCATTCACGTCCGTCTTCCACGCGTACCACGCCCCGCGGTGCAGCATATCTGCGCCCTTGGGGACGAGCGGATTTGGGATCGCAATCTTTGACGCGCCCCCCTCGGCCGTGGCTTCGTTGAGAACGGCTTCGAACAGGCTCACGAGCACGTTGACGCCATCCCACGCGCGGCGATCGCGGATCTCCTTGGCAACCAAGTAGGCGAGCGACGCGCCGCGGCTTGCTCCCGCGAGCACGATGTTGCGAACCGTGTTCGAGGCACCTTTGCTGAGAATGTAGTCGGTGAAGGCCGTCACGATCGCCGCGCGCGTGGTCGCAGCGTTGGAGTAGTAGAATGCCGCATCCATGACGAACGTTGCGTGTGTCGACGCTTCGGCGAAATACAGACTGCCCTCGCGCATCAACTTTGGGAAAAACGAGCACGCATGGATTGCGGTCGGCTTGGGCTTCCCGAACATTGGCTTGAACAATGCTGGCTGTCCCGTAACGACACTTGCTTGGGCGCCAGGCAGGACATCGATGCCCTGCGCACCGGCGAACGTGACCACGATATTCTCGACGGGTCCGGACGGGCGAACGTCCGCGACGTAGGTGCTGCGCTTGTTGTCGGCGGGAACTTTCGCGAAATACGATCCGAAGGCTGGGTCGTCCACTTTTCCAAAGCCGTGGTCACGCACGCGTTTCGGGGTCACAGTGCGGGCGGTGCCAGCGTTCGCGCATACGCAAGTGGCCGCCGTCCCCGCGCTGGTGACGCCGAGGGCCGCGAGAAAGGCGGCGAAAAACAACAATGTAGGTCTGGTTCGTACCCCCATCAGAGCGTCGCCTCCGAAATCTGAGTGCCTCAAGGGGTATACGGACGGCTTCGGACGCTCCCTAAGGCGCGCGCGATCGCAAATGTTCGCCCGTAAAACGCGCGGCGGCGCGCCCAATGGCAAGGCGATCGGCCGCGGGTTAGTCGCCGTCCTTGCCGGGGTTGCGGCACTGGTTTTCGCAAGCCGCGAGAACGTCGGAACGATCCTCGCCATCTTCGCGGGAAGTGCCTTTGTTGCGAGCGCTGTGGCCGACGAACGCCGCTGATTCTGACCCCTCGCTTCACGCTTGACATCTTCCTCCCCGCGAGTATCTTCCGCGCCTCCCGAAAGGGTACCCCGGGATTGGTGTCACTACCGCTCTGGGTTTGCCTCTCACTGGGGCACGTCCTCGTTCTCGAATTTCAGCAGCGAGTCAAATGCCAACTATCAATCAACTGATTCGTGCCGGCCGGAAGGCCCCACGCGTGAAGACGGCCTCGCCGGCCCTGAAGAGCTGCCCGCAGAAGCGCGGCGTGTGCGTCCGCGTCTATACGACGACGCCAAAGAAGCCGAATTCGGCCCTGCGCAAGGTCTGCCGCGTTCGCCTGACGAACGGCATGGAAGTGACCTCGTACATCCCGGGCGAAGGCCACAACCTGCAAGAGCACAGCGTTGTGCTCATCCGCGGCGGCCGCGTCAAAGACCTTCCCGGTGTCCGCTACCACGTAGTGCGTGGCACCCTCGACGCGAACGGTGCGATCGGTCCGTCCTCGACGAACAAGATCAACCGCAATCGCAAGCGCTCAAAGTACGGCGTCAAGAAGCCAAAGAGCTGATTTCAGGTTTAAGGAGTCTCCGCAATGCCTCGTCGCCGTGAAGCCGTAAAACGTGAACGTATGCCCGATCCTAAGTTCAAGGACGTGCGCGTTTCGCAATTCATCAACACCCTCATGCTCGGCGGCAAGAAGTCGACCGCAGAAGGCATCCTCTACGGGGCGCTCGACGTCATCCGTGATCGCTTCAAGGAAGACCCCATCGAAGTCTTCAAGAAGGCGCTCGACAACGTCAAGCCCAAGCTCGAAGTCAAAAGCCGCCGCGTCGGTGGTGCGACCTACCAGGTCCCCGTCGAAGTGCGCCAAGAGCGCCGCGTGACCCTCGGCATGCGTTGGCTCGTTTCCTACGCGCGCGACCGCAGCGAAAAGACGATGCGTGAGCGCCTCGCCGCAGAGTTCCTCGAAGCCGCAAACGGCCGTGGCAACTCCGTCAAGAAACGTGACGATACGCACAAGATGGCCGAAGCCAACAAAGCATTCGCTCATTATCGTTGGTAGTCGAGAGGGGGAGTAAGACTGCCCCCTCTCGAGCTCTCCCCAGCCGAGGTCAATATTGTCATCCTGAGGCGCAGCCGAAGGATCTCAACCGATAACCAACCCAAGGACTTATCTGCCGAAATGACCCACAAGACATAAGGATCGGGTTACGCGCACATCGAAGAAACCTTGCTTGCAAGTTTCTCAGGCCGTACCCCGACACCCTCTCCGGAACCGCCCCACATGTTCATTGCGAACGGGGCACTCTTTCAAAAGGTGAAAGAGCAAAGGCCGGGGAGGGTTTCTTGCGTTTGACGTCCCAAACTCTTTTCTCCGATTGCACCGACTGAAGGAACCGTCTCCGTGGCCCGCGATTACACGCTCGAACGAACACGCAACATTGGGATTATGGCCCATATCGACGCCGGTAAAACGACGGCGACGGAGCGCGTTTTGTACTACACGGGCGTGAACTACAAAATCGGCGAGGTCCACGAAGGCGCCGCGACGATGGACTACATGGTCCAAGAGCAAGAGCGCGGCATCACCATCACCTCGGCTGCGACCAACTGTTTCTGGAAGCCGATCGACGGCCCCTTCGGTGGCATCGGTCACCGCATCAACATCATCGACACGCCCGGTCACGTGGACTTCACGATCGAAGTCGAGCGAAGCCTTCGCGTACTCGACGGCGCGGTCGCCGTGTTCGATGGCGGCAACGGTGTCGAGCCGCAGAGCGAAACCGTCTGGCGCCAGGCCGATAAGTACCGCGTCCCCCGCATCGCGTTCATGAACAAGATGGACAAGGTCGGCGCTGATTTCCTCATGTGCGTCAACAGCATGAAGGAGCGCTTGGCCGCAAACGCGGTTCCGATTCAATGGCCGCTCGGTGAAGAAGACCAGCACCGCGGCATCATCGACCTCATCCGCATGAAGGCCGCGGTCTTCGACGAAGAGTCGAAGGGGCAAGCGTTCGAGTGGCTTGAGATCCCCGAGCAGTACAAAAAAACCTGCGCCGACTGGCGCGACAAGTTGATCGAGTCTTGCGCCGACGTCGACGAAGAGATCATGGCGCTCTACCTCGAGGGTAAGCCCGAGGCCGTCACCGAGCCCATGATTCACCGAGCGCTTAGGGCTGGCACGATCGGCTTCAAGATCGTTCCCGTCATCTGCGGTTCCGCCTTCAAGAACAAAGGCGTGCAGATGATGATCGACGCGGTCGTCAACTATCTTCCCTCACCGGTCGAGGTTCCCGCGGTCGAAGGCATCAACCCCAACAAGCCTGACGCCCCGCCGATTGCGCGCAAGGCCTCCGACGACGAGCCCTTCGCGGCGCTCGCCTTCAAGATCATCAACGATCCACACGGCAACCTCACATTCTTCCGTGTGTACTCGGGCAAGCTCAGCAGTGGGACCATGGTCCTCAACAGCAGCCGCGACAAGCGCGAGCGCATCGGTCGCATCCTTCGCATGCACGCCAACAAGCGCGAAGAGCTCACCGAGGCCGACGCTGGCAACATTTACGCCGCGGTGGGCCTCAGAGACACGCGCACCGGCGACACGCTTTGCGACGAGAAGCATCCTGTCGTTCTCGAGAAGATCGAGTTCCCCGAGCCCGTCATTTCGATCGCCGTCGAGCCTCGCACGAAGGTCGACGTTGAAAAACTCGGCGTCGGACTCTCCAAGCTTGCGGCTGAAGATCCGTCGTTTCGCATCCATACCGACGAAGAGTCAGGCCAGACCATCATCAGCGGCATGGGTGAGCTCCATCTCGAGATCATCGCCGATCGCCTGAAGCGCGAATTCAAAGTCGAGGTCAACATCGGCAAGCCCGAAGTTGCCTACCGCGAAGCGATCACGAAAAAGGTCGATTGCGAGTACAAATACGCCAAGCAATCCGGTGGTCGCGGCCAGTACGGCCATGTCCTCATGGAAATCGAGCCCGGCGAAACTGGCAAAGGCTTCGAGTTCGTCAATGACATTGTCGGTGGCACCATCCCGCGCGAGTTCATTCCCGCGATCGAGAAAGGTGTGCGCGAGGCCATGAATCGCGGCGTTTTGGCGGGTTTTCAGCTCACCGACATGAAGTGTCGCCTTTACGACGGCACCTACCACGACGTCGACTCAAGCGCGCAAGCCTTCGAAATCGCGGCGTCGCTGTGCTTCCAAGACGGTGCAAAACGCGCAGGCCTGGTCCTACTCGAGCCCATCATGAAGAACGAGGTCGTCGTCCCCGAGCAGTACATGGGCGACGTCATCGGTGATATCAACTCGCGTCGCGGCCGGATTCTCGGCATGAGCCAGCGAGGAAATGCGCAAGTGATCGATTCTGAGGTACCACTCGCGACAATGTTCGGCTACGTCACCGACCTCCGTTCGATGACCCAAGGCCGCGCAACATCATCTCTCCA
>CAMBEV010000179.1 GCA_945865595.1 Nannocystis exedens
TCGGCCACCGCAATCGAGTTCACCGCGACCGGCGTCGAAATGCGCGGCCGCGCCCGTTAGTCGATCTGAAAGTTGATCGTATCGAACCGGACGCGCCACTCGCTTGCGACGGGTGTCGCGGTGCGAAGGCCGATCGAGAGCGTCGGCCCCGCCGTGATGAAGGGCGGGTGCAGCGCGACTTTTTCGACGACCGTGTCGCTGCCGATTTTCACCGACAGCGTGCCCTTCTCGGCGGCTTCGAAGTCCACGTCGAGTCTGAGTGATGTCCACTGCTTGTTGGGCACCGCGCTTGATGCGGTGAACGTGCTCGCCGCGGGCGTCCCCGATGCACCTTCTTCGAACGCTGACCACTCACCTGCGCCGCTTACAGCGATGCCGAGGCGGTAAGTCACAGAACTTTGGGTGAAACTGAGTGCGTACACTTCGGTTAATGTGGTTGATGGTTCACCACCTTTATCAACATAGACTTGTCCAAACAGGCGAAGTTTTTTGCCCGCCGCGAAGGCCTTCGAAAGGACGACGCGCGTTTCGGCTGTCCCTGCCGTGGCGGTGACGAGAAGTGATCGGCTTGCCGATGCCCACGTCGTTTCATCGAGCGACAACGCGCCGCCCAGCTCCGTCTTTTCGGTGAAACGACCAGGGAGCGAGGCTTCGTCGAAGTCTTCGCAAAAATCTAAGTTGGGGCGACTCCCGCAGAAGGGTTCCGGTGCGATCGCGCCGCCTTCAACGCCGGCGTCGCCGACTGCCGGCCCATGGATGCTGCAGGCGATGGAAGTTGCGGCAATGAAAAGCAGAGAGGCGACCGCTCGCATGGGCGGGGCACACTAGCACACCGTGTGTCCAATCAGGTCTCGCGGTACACTGTCGGAATGCGGACATTAGGAGCTGCGCTCTGTGTGGGGTTGTTCGGGTGCGCTGCGGCGCCGGCGACCCCTTCTGCCGATGGTGGCATCGATGCGACCGCGGCCGACGTCGTTGTGCCCGACGACGTGACTTCAGACGCGGATGCGGTCGCGGCGCCCGACGACGCGCTGGCTGGCTGCACGCCGGGTGAATTAGAACCGAGTGAGTTACGATGTACGGGCCTCTATGCGAGTTGGACAAAGCGCACCATCGTGGCCGACGCACTTGCGTACGTGCCCGGGTATCAGTTGTGGAGCGATGGCGCCGAAAAGGAGCGGTACATCCAACTTCCACCCGGCTCGCAGATCGACGTGACCACGATGGACGACTGGGTGTTTCCCGTTGGCACCAAAGTCTGGAAAGAGTTCTACGCCCAGGTTTCAGGCAAGAAGCGCCTGATCGAGACACGGTACATGGTCAAGGGGCCTGACGACCTCTGGACACGCATCGCCTACGTCTGGTCCGAGGACGGCAGTTCCGCAAAGGCCGAAAAGGACGGCGTCGCGATCGCGCCTGGCACAACAAATTACGAGGTGCCATCGCAGTCCCAGTGTGCCCGCTGCCACGGTGGGCGCATCGACAACATCTTGGGGTTCGAGGCGATCGCGCTCGCGGCCCCGAACGCGACCGGGCTCACCTGGGCTGAGTTGCAAAAGAAGAAGTGGCTAAAATCGACCAACAATGGTCACGAAAAGGCGGCGAGTAGCTTGCAAGTGCCGGGCACGACGACGGAGCGAGAAGCCCTTGGGTACCTGCACATGAACTGCGGCGTGAGTTGCCACAACGCAATCACCCCTGGCACTGGTTACGTGGCTCGGCTTGAGGCCGCGAAGCTCGGCAGTGTGGCTGCGACGACGTTCGTCACCGAGCTGGTGAACAAGCAGTCCAGTTGGGTTGCGCCGGGTTCTACCGCCAAGATCTACCGCGTGCGTCCCACCGATGCATCGCGCAGCGCCGTCTACCTGCGGATGGGCATGCGCGACCCGGTGGACGGGAAGGGCACGCAAATGCCGCCGTTCGCATCGCACGCCGTCGACCCAAGCGGTCGGCAGATGGTCAAGGCATGGATCGATGGGATGACCCCAGCCGCGGGCTATCCAGCCCCGGCACCTTGAAGCTACGCGGACTGACGGAGACAAAGAGGCATGAGCAAACCAGGGTTCGGAAGGCGCGTTCTTCTCGCGGCGGGTGCGGGACTGCTTGGCGCCGCAGGGGCTGGCCTGTTCTTTCGCAGGCGAGTCATCCAGACGCTCGCACGGATGTCGAAGCTTCCTGAGTTCTATGAGACGCCGAGGCTTCTGCCGCACGATCCGGTCGCCGATCGGCGAACCATCTATGTTGCGCGTGACGCGGGGCCCGCCGCCAACGTCGATGCGGTGCTCGACCGCATGGGCGGCATCGAAAAGCTCGTGGGTGTGGATGACGTCGTGATTATCAAGGTGAGCGCCCAGTGGTGGAACCAGGGCATGACGAACGTCGCGGCCGTCAAGCGGGTGATCGAGCGCATCATCGGGCGCGATCGATTTGCCGGAGAGGTGATCGTCTTTGAAAACGTTCACTTCAGGTTACAAAACAGCTCGGGGCTCGCGCGTGGGTGGACGAGGCCGAGCGATCGCAACGTGGATGTTCTGGGGTGGAACAAGCTTGCCGATCTGATTCCGCACTTCGAGCGCCTGAATGCCCCGGTGAGCTTTGTGGGACTCGTTGACGGTGGACTCAACGAACTTGCCGACGACCACTGGCACGACCCGAAGCACGAACACGGCGTCTATGGCGGCGATGGCCGCGGGCCTATCGGTCCAAATGAGGACCGTGACGGTTACATTTGGGACTTTCAAAATGCGTTTCGCAAGAAACGCAGTCACGTTGATTATGCGCAAACGCCGCTCACGTGGCCGGTGTTCAGCTCGCCGAGAACTGGCGTCGTGGTCGACTTCAAAGACGGCCTCTTTAAGCGCGAGAATGGCCGGCGTACAAAGCTCGATCGTAAGCTTGTTTTTGTGAACATGCCGACGCTCGTCGCCCACGGATCGACGGGCATGAGCTCGTGCTGCAAGTCGTCGATGGGTATCGTCGACATGAGCGCAGGCCGCATGGGTACCGATCCGCGCGTGGCTGACTACCAATCGGTGCACCACTTTGGAAGTCCAGGTGCCATGTGGCGAATGGCGGGCCCGCTCGCGCATTTCGCAAAGCTTGTCCGCAAGGCTGATCTGCACATCGTGACGGCCGAGTGGGTAGCCGCGGCACCAAAAGATTGGGACGGCGAGGTGAACGACGCGCGACTCGCCGCCGAATGCGCGCACCACGCAGGCCTCGTGATCGCGGGCACAGATCCTGTCGCGCTCGACGCGTGGGCCGCTCGCAACGTGCTCATGCGCATCAACGCCGACACGCGTGAGTACGACCTGAACGACCCCGATTCGAAGCTCTCGCGGTTCTTGCGTTACTACCGCGAAGTGTACGGGAGCGGCACGATGGCACCCGAGTTGATCAGCGTTGCGTAGTCAGCCTGACGCGGAGGCCCGGCCCCTTTTGTCGCAGCGTCACGGAGGGCTCTAGCTCGAGCTCTTGCCCCGGGAGGAGATCGAGTCGCCAGCGTTCTGCAATGACGGCAAGGATGAGGGTCGCCTCCATCATGGCGAAGTGATTGCCGATGCACACCCGCGGTCCACCACCGAACGGGAAGTAGGCGAAGCGAGGCAGCTCCTTGGCACGTTCGGGTGTCCACCGATCGGGGTCGAAGCCCTCTGGATTCGGAAACCACCTCGGGTCGCGGTGCACGACCCACTGGCTGAGCAGGATCTGCGCGCCCTTTGGTATGTGATGGCCCCCAATGTCCACCGCCTCGAGAGCCTCGCGCCCCGTCGTCCACGCAGGCGGAAAGAGTCTCATAGACTCTTTTATGACGCGCTCCGTGTAGGGGAGCGCCTTCACATCGTCGGCTGTGGGCGAACGGTCCCCGAGGGTCTGTTTCAGCTCAGCGTGCAACTTGCGTTCGACGTCCGGGTGTTTACTGAGCAAGAAGAGTGTGTGCGCAAGGGTGAGCGCCGTCGTTTCGTGCTCTGCGAGAAACAGCGTCACGGCCTCGTCGCGAAGCTGTTGATCGCTCATGCGCGCGCCGTCAGCGTCCTCGGCAGAGAGAAGCGTCCCCAAGAGATCGTCGCGTTGCTCACCCGCTCTTCGTCGCGCGATGATGCGGAAGATGAGTTCATCGATCTGAGCAATTGCGCGCCGCATGCGAAAGTTGCGCGGCGTGGGCACCCAGGGCGCAAGTTTGGCGATCGCCTCGGGACTGTTGGCGAAGAACTCGTTGATCACCTCCATGGCGCCCCGCACGGTCTCGCCATCTGTCGCGCTGACGCCGGCGCCGAACAGCACATCGGCGACGACCTCCATCGTGATGCGCGACATCTCCTGGTGGAGGTTGATTTCTTGTCCGTGGCGCCAGCCTTTCACTGCGGCTTCGGTGACGCGGACCATTGCGCCTCCGTAGCTCTGGATGCGCTTGGGCACGAACGCCTGCGACATGAGGCGTCGCTGTCGCTTCCAAAGCTCTCCTTCGCTTGTGAGCAGCCCGAATCCGAGCGCGCGTTCGAGCACCTTGGCGTAGTCATCGCGACCCATGACTCGCGCGTGCTTCACCATGACCGCTTCGATGTCGTCAGGATGGTTGACTAGAAACCACGGGCGCCCGAGCATCTTGAGCTCGACGACGTCGCCATATTCGTCGGCAAGGTTGCGCAGGAACGCGAGCTGGTTCGTCGCGAAGCGCATCAGGTTGCGTGCACCAAGAACCCCCGGGGGGCCTACGGCTTCTGAGGTCACGCGGGAGCGCGGCGTTACGGGGTGGTCTGCGGCCTGTTGGCTCATGGGGGCTCTCCTGCGTTCAGGGCACGATACCGAGGCTGCCGACAATGTTCTGCACACCTGAACCGAAGCTCGTCATTGAGACGTCGACCAGGGAGCCGTCGACGCCAAATTGCAGTTGTCGGACCGCCGACAGTTCGGTGACGAGCACGCGTCCGCGAAGGGAGCCTCGCCGTAGACCGACTGCGCGCTGCGGAAGCGATGGCTTTCCAAGGGTGTAGGCGACCTCGCCCGCAAGAGTGAAATTGCCGCCGCTCTTCGTGGAATCGTAACTCACTGTGCGCAATTGGGAGACGGTGTCTGAGCTCACGATGAGCGCCGCGTTGTTGTAGGGCGACGGCACAATGGCCGACGGGAACTCTGCGCTCAGCTGTTTCACCGTCGTGAAGGTCTTGGTGTCAACGACGGCCACGCGATTGCCGGCGACGATGCTGTCGTCCGCGACCATGACGTAGGCGCCGTCTTCGGTGCTGGCCACCGCGCTCACGATGTCGTCTGAACCGGCGAAGGCCGTTGCGCCGCCGCGACGAATGGCTGCGGTTTCAGTGACCTCGAAGAGCGAGAGATCGTCATTGACCCCGGCGTCCGCCAATGAGCGACCTGGGACGAAGAGCATCCACGGCGCCGTGGAGAAAACGCCCACAGCGAACGCGCCGCTCACCGAGGCAATCTTGGCTTCCTCGTGGAGGGTGCCGTCGCAATCGATGGCGAGTCGATAGAGGCCGCCGCCGTTCTCGGGTGTGTTCGGGTCGACGACCACCAGGCTGTGGCCGTGCGGGGACACGGCGAGGTTGCCGGCGTAAAAGCTGCCAGAGAAGTGAGGGTTGATCACTTTGACGGTGAAGTCAGGCGCGATGGAAAATGCGCCAATCGCGCCGTCCGCAAGCGCGACGAAGCCGAGCGCGCCGTCGGGTGTAAATGTAACCGAACTGGATGACTTTGCGCCGAGATCGAAGGTCGTCCCTGGGCGCGTGAGCGTGCCCGACGGCTCGAGGACGAGCAGTTCGTGGCGACCCGATTGCCCACTGTCGGTGCCAAAGGGATGCGAGACGACCACGGCGCGCCGTGCGTTCGCCGCGACCGGAACGTTGTGACAAGTGGCGCGAGCGTCCGTTGCGTCTCTTGCGTCGAGCTCGGGTGTATCTGCCGCCGTTGCATCCAGGCCGGCGTCAACGTCGTTGGGCACCGTTGCGTCGAGGCCCGAACCCGAGGGTGTCTCGCTGCTGCACGCAACAACGAACGCGAGAGGGGCGATTCGCGCGAGCAAGTGCATCGCGCGATCATGGCGCCGATTGGGGAGGGGGTGCAATACCGGAGGCGCCGTTCGGCTCAACCAGGAACCCTCGTCTTTCCCATTGCGCAAGCCACCAAAGAGGAGCGACCCTCGGTGAGTCTCACGAAGGGAGATGCACGCACATGCTCACGCAACCGCTACGGTCGGGTCTCAAGGTTCTGTCGCTCGCGCTGGGTCTTCTTGGCAGTCCACCGGCGCACGCGGATTACGACACCCTTCGTTACGTAGAATTTCCCGCGGCCGGTGGCAAAGTGGATCAGGGCATCGTCGTGCAACTACACAGCATGAATCGATACGACGGTGACGGCGACAACGACTGGACCTTCAAATTTGGACCGGCAAAGTGCGACAGTGAACTGTACGGTCGCTCCTGCGAGATCGAACGCGATCGATTCCTTGAGATTTTTTGGGATGAAGCGGACAAAGATCTGCGCAAACTGATTGGGGCCTTCATTCGGCACTTCGCCAAACGTCACCCGAAGGAACTCTCCGCGGTGGGTGCCCTTCCCACGTGCAACGATCATGGCGTCAAGGGTGATTGCCGCAAACTCTACGGCCAGATCCTCGCGGACTTCAAACTGTGGGACAAATTCTCCGACCACAAAGTCTACCGCAATTGGGCCGCCGACACAGCAAACTGGGATTGGGATGCGGGTAACTGCAACGAAGAGTGGTGCTCAGGCAGCGATTTCAAACCGAGCGCGGAAGTCACGCTGTCGCAAATCGACCCGGAGAAGGAACTTTCCGAGGCCGCGAAGAAGCGGGAGCAAGGGCCAACGATTTATGACTTTTTCCGGGAGGGAGGCACGACATCACCAAGCCCATTCATCCGGAAGAACATGCTCATCCACGGCATGCTCGCCGTCGACAATCAACACCCGCGCGCAGGGATCATAGGCAAGATCGAGATCCATCCCATTCACGGAATCGTCTTTCGCAATCGCAGCTCCCATCTCAGCTTCGAGAGTGGCCTTCAGAGCGCAGACCCAGCTCCAACCACCTGGGTGTTTTCAACCGGTGATGCGGGCAAGGCCAATGGGGCCATAACCCGCTGGTGCCCGTTCATCAATTACGTATACGAAGATTGGCCTAAGAATCGGCCGTATTTTTCGGCAGACCTGAGCTTCCTTGAACAGGCGCAGCCCGCAAAGCTCATTGGGGCAAGCACCGTCGAAATCGGAACGACATTTGCGTGCGCTCCGATGAACGTTGAGTCCAAGCACTACGATGCGAACGCCTTTGGCTTGCTCCCTCCGGTAATCAAGGAAGGATTTGGCCGCTGCGGGACGCACACGTTCACGACGTCGTTTCATGAGGATGTGGATCCCGCCGAATTCATGTGGCTCGCGGGGTTGACATTCGGATTAGGCACTTTTTTCGCCGACTATCTCCCTCAGCACTCGTTCGTTAACGCCGGGTGGGCCGCCCACACATTCACGCCCAGCTGGGCCACGGAGAAAGT
>CAMBEV010000180.1 GCA_945865595.1 Nannocystis exedens
TTTCCTGACGGAAAGACAACCCTGAGAGAGCTCGGGCACCTGTTGTACGACATCTTGACGAATGTCGAAGTGCCCGTGCCGCCTGAAGAAGGCGAGCGTCGGTTCTCCGCGGAGCAGTGCACGACAGAGCTCAACAGTCGGTTCGCAGGCTACTTCCTCGATGACGCCGTCAGGGTCGAGGTGGACGATACGATTCTCGCCGATGCCGCCGCCGGTAGCGACTATGTCAAAGTAAGGAGTGGGGCGAAGTTCTCCGCGCGTGACATCGACATTCTCGAAGTACACGAGGGCTGGGTGCACGTCGCAACGTCGCTCAACGGGCAGGGGCAAACCGTGGCGAAGTGGCTCGCCAAAGGGCCGCCACGCACCACCGCGGTTCAAGAGGGGCTCGCCGCCTTGCTTGAGATTTTCACCTTTCGGACTTACCCACGTCGGGCAAGGCGCTTGACCGATCGGGTGATCGCGATCGACAAGGCCGAAGACGGTGCGAGCTTTCTCGACGTCTTCGAGTGGTTCCGAACCGAGGGCTACGAAGAAGAAGAGTGCTTTCACAACACACGGCGCATCTATCGTGGTGGCGTCGTCGATGGCGGGGCGCCATTCACCAAGGACTCGACCTACTGCAAGGGAATTGTTCTCAACTATGCCTTCATTCGATCGGCCATCCAGCACAACAACGCGGCGCTGATTCCTTACCTCTTCGTTGGCAAAGTTGCGCACGAGGACGTGCCGGTCCTTGCGCGTCGCGTCGCAGATGGGGTCATCAAGCCGCCGCGTTACGTGCCGAAGATGTTCAAGGACATTAGCGGTCTGGCCATTTGGATGGCCTATTCGACGTTCTTTAGTCGCCTCGGCAGCCAAGAAATCGCAGACTACTACGCCCGGTTGTTCGCTCGAGCTGCGTAGCCATATGTAACCAACCCCGCTACAGAAATGGGGCGTTGCCCTCGCGCAGTTCAGAGCGGCACCCTAGAGTAAGCGAATGGACGGTGCGCTCAGGGGTTACATTGCCGGGCTCGTCTTCGTCTCTACCGTCGTTACGGTCGTGCTGACCGTAGGGAGCGGGCTCCACGCACGCCCGACACCCTCCACCGACGACGAGGCGACACAGCCCTCCCACCAGCCGTCCCACCACAACGGGCCTACGCTCGCTCGCCGCATGCGCCGTGCGCCGGTCTAACTGAGCCGTTCCCTTAGGTGGAGTGAGCCGCGATTTGACAAGCGGGCACCAGGTCGTGTTCACCTTGACAAATTGGCATCTCGGGCGGCTCCGACGGCACACCCCGAATTCAGCTTTGCGCGGCTTTCGCAAAGTTGAGACGTTCGGCACAAAAGTTGTAATGTCGAATCCGTGGTCTCTCGAGCAAGGTGGTTGGTTCTAGGTACGGCCCTGTCCGCGACCCTGTTGTCGGCGGGTTGTGCCAAGAGCTACGTCTCAAATACTGACGTCGAAGACACAGGAGAGAACCGTAAGGTCCTTGTGTTCTGCGAGAAATACCGACGCGCTGTCGAAGAGAAAGACGTCGGTGAGCTGCTGAAGCTCGCAAGTCCGAAATACTACGAGGATGGCGGCAATGCGCGCCCAGACGATGACTACGACTACGAAGGCTTGCGCGACTTTCTCCTGAATCAGTTCGCCAAGACGTCGGGCATTCGCTACGAAATCCGCTATCGAAAGGTCTCGCGCACTGAGACCAATCGCGTTCTTGTGGACTACACGTTTTCGACTGCCTACCGAATCCCGGGAGCCGAAAAAGAAGAGTGGCGGCACAAGGTTGCTGACAATCGACTTGAGCTTGTTGCCGACGGTGACACCTTCAAGATTATGTCAGGGATGTGAGCTGGCGTCTTCCGCGGCGGCGCTATCGGCATCTTGAGTCGAAGCCTCGGGGCTCGCATCGTCGGTGCTCGCATCGACTGCTGCTGAAGCCTCTGCGTCGGCAGCCGCATCGCCCAATTCGGTTCCGAGCCACGCGCATTCTGGCGCAAGCGTCGGAGTGACGGTTGCCTCGCATGTTCCGCTTTCGATACGCGTCACGCAGGCGTTGACTTCGACCGTACTCGGCTCAGCCACACGAACCAACCCGTGTAGGCAGGCGTCGCGGTAATAGGCGATGCACGCATCAACGTCGGTTCCCGGTGCTCCAACATGCGGAGGGCTGGCGAGGCTCACGCCACAGCCCTCGGCGCGTTTGCATCGCGCCTCCTCAACGCGTCGGCATGCATCAACCCCAATCGCATTGGTGCCGCAAGCAACCAGGGAGGTGGCGCCAGCGAGCGCGATGCCTGCGATGGTAAGAACCACACCCGTGCAAATCGCGTAGTGATGACGCACGGATGTTACGTACTACGAGCCGTTTGATCGGACCAAGTTTATGCTGGTCCGCGTGACTGCAGGACTCATATTGGCCGCGGGCATGGGCACGCGTTTGCGACCGCTCACCGAGCATGTCGCGAAGCCGCTCCTGCCGATTGGTGATCGCACCGTCCTCGCTCATGTTGTCGCGGCGATGCGGGCGTGCGAGGTGGACCCGATCGCAGCAAACGCCTTCTTTCTAGCCGATGAGGTTGCTCAGCATGCCGGTGCTCTCGGGCTCCTCGTTTCGCGAGAGGACGAGCTTCTTGGTACCGCCGGCGGCGTGCGAAGGGCGTGGCCGCTTCTGTCGCGCGAGGGAGTTAGACCGAACCTGCTCGTCGCGACGGGCGACGTGCTCACACGAACGTCCTTTGCGCAGCTCCTGACTCATCCCACCGTTGATGCGACACTTCTGGTCGAGCCAAGGGCTTGCGGCGAAGGCAACGTGGGGCTCGATCGCGACGGCTTCGTCGTTCGATTGCGCAATGAGCCACTGCGTCCGGGCGAGGTGTCAGGAGGCTTCTCGCTCGGCGTGCAATGTCTTGCGCCTTCGATGTGGGAGCACCTTCCCAGCAAGGGCTGCCTGGTGACTGATTTGTACATGCCGTTGATACGAAACGGCGCGCGTGTTCTTGCGTGTGAGACAGCGGCACATTGGATCGACGTTGGCACACTCGCGAGCTATCTCGCGGCCAACCTCGACTGGCTTGACACCCGCCTCTCATGGGTCGGCGTCCATGCCGCAATTTCTGGGACGACGCTCGATCAAGTCGTCGTCGGCGAGGGCGCTCGACTCGCTCCTGGCGCTTATCGACGGTGCGTGGTGCTACCCGGTGCGCGGGTCAAAGAACCCGGAGAAAATCGCGTGTATTGGGACGACACGTTTGTGGACGTCGTGCACGCGTAGCGAATTCACGGTCGCCATCGCTGAATCCGTCGCGGCGGTGTCAGTTCCTCCGCGAGCGCGTGCTTCACGACTTGCCGAACCAGCAAACGAACACGTTCGGCTACGGCCGTGTCAAGGTCGGCCTCAAGCGTCACTTCACCTGACGCTGCAACCACAACAACAAGCGCCACCTCCGCGTCTGGCGTCGCAAGCTGTCCGCGATACTTCCACGGCGCTTCGCCCGCCTCGCGAAGCAGGTCGATGCGAAAGCCAGACGTCGGGTGGGATCCAATAATGCTCAAGGTCCGCTCATTGTACGTAACAACCGAACAGTGCTAAACCCACGCCGGTCATGGTCGAGAAGAATCCCATTACCCCCGAAGGGTACGCGCGACTCCGTGAAGAGGTGCATCACCTTCGCACGATTGAGCGGCCGTCCATCATTCAGCAGATCGCCGTGGCCCGCGAAATGGGCGACCTCAAAGAGAACGCCGAGTATCACTCAGCGCGCCACAAGCAGTCGTTCATCGAAGGCCGGATCAAGACGCTCGAAGACAATCTCTCTCGCGCCGAAGTCATCGATCCATCGAAGGTGCAGAGCTCGCGCGTCGCGTTCGGCGCCAACGTGACGCTCAACAACACGACGACCGACGAAGAGGTCATCTACCGCATCATCGGCGCCGACGAGGCTGATCTCAGCCATGGCTCGATCAGCGTCACAAGCCCGCTCGCTCGCTCATTGCTCGGCAAAGAAGTCGGCGATGAAGTCACAGTTCGCATGCCCGGCGGTGAGCGCCATTACGAAGTCGTCGGCATCGAATTCAAGTAAGTCCTTGGAGTAGCGCGCATGAAGAAAGTCGCGCTTCTGTGGCTTCTCGTTCTCGTGACCGAATCGTTCGTCGTGACGGTCTTGTTCCGCGATTTGATCGCCGGCACCTGGGAAGTTAAGGCACTTCGCTACAACGTGATTCCCCTTGTGTGGCTCGCAAGCCTTCCGCTTGTGGTTGGCTGCAGCTTGCTCATGGAGCTGGCAAAGAGGGCGGCTGCGGAACGGAGGTGGCTCGCCTTGCTTGCCCTCCTGGCGTGCGCGGCATCGGGCGGCGTCGCGTGGCTACTTTCCACGGGCAGGCATTTTGATCTCGTTGTCATTCGCGGGTCGTTTGTTGCTGTGGCAACAATTGCATCTGCCATTGTTACATTTTACGCATGGCCCAAGATAGCGCGTCTATCGCGGGGGGCGCATGCCGCTGTTGCCATTGCGATCGCCTGTGCGGCATGGGTTTGCGACGCGTTCGTCTTACCGCATCTCTACCCCGCGTTTCATGGGTCACTCGCAGTAGCCCTATTGCTTGCAGTAGCGTCGCTGACTTCGCGTTGGGAGCTACCAAAGTGGGCTGACCGCGTCCTCGCTTCCATCCTCATCGTGCTCGCCTCGCTTTCTGGCGTTCGTGCCGTCAATGCGAAAGAGCGTTTACGATATGAGACCAACCTAAGGGTGATGCTCGTCGAACGCGCGCCTCTGCTTGGCAAGGGAGTGCTCGCCTTGTCGCTCGCAAACGCGGACAGCGAGGCGGTACCTTCCTCGGTGGATGTCGCACCAAGAGAGGCTGGCCGTGCCCTTGACTGGAGCGGTCGCGATGTCTTGCTCATCTCGGTCGATGCGCTGCGTGCCGACCATTCATCACTCTATGGGTACAATCGCCCGACGACGCCAGAGCTCGCGAAGCTTGCCAGCGAAGGCATGACGTTTGAGTACGCCTACGCGCCGACCCCGCACACGTCCTATTCCATCACGTCGCTCATGACCGGCAAGTACATGCGGCCGCTCGTTGCGCTTGGCGCGGGCACCGATTCAGAAACGTGGGCCACTCTCGCGCGACACTACGGTTACCGAACGGCAGCGTTCTACCCGCCGGCTGTCTTCTTCATCGACACGCAGCGATTTGTAACTTTCCAGGATACAAGACTTGGCTTCGAGTACGCGAAGGTCGAATTTACCGATGCGAGCAAACGCGTCGAGCAACTCGAGCGCTACTTGTCGCGCTCAGCCAATGAGAAGCCGCTGTTCGCGTGGGTGCACCTCTTCGAGCCGCACGAGCCGTATATCCGGCACGACGAGCAGGCGTTGGTCGACACAAAGGCGCCCGTCGACAACTACGACAGCGAGGTGCGCGCGGCGGACGCCGGCATTGGCGCGCTAGTTCAGGCATTTCGTGCGAAACGGCCGAAGGCGATCGTGATGGTCACGGCTGACCACGGCGAAGAGTTCAACGAGCACGGAGGTCGCTACCACGGCACCTCAGTCTACGAAGAACAAGTGCGCGTGCCGCTCGTGGTGGTGGGCGAGGGGATTGGTCGCGGCGTGCGGAGCAGGACTGTCGTCCAGACGATCGATTTGCTCCCGACCGTTCTCTCCGCGTGGGGAGTACCAAGGCCTGCGCGCGTACGTGGGCGGGACCTTGGCCCTGTTTTGACGGGTAAAGAAGTTGACGAAGGACTCGCGTATGCGGAGGCCGAGCACATGACGCTCCTTGCCCGCGGAAACGATCGCCTCGTTTGCGAGCGAAGGCTTCATACGTGCAGCCTTTTTGACGTGCAAAGCGATCCGCTCGAACGGACGGACGTCAGCGCGCACCGTCCAGCTCGCGCCGTCACACTTAAAGCGATGATGCAGTCTATCGAAGCAAGCCACGGGCGATTCGAGCTTTCTCAGGTGCTTCCAGACGTTCTTCGGCGCGCCTTGCAGGGCGATCAAGATGCCGCACTCGAGGCTTCGGCGCTGCTCGACGACGCCAATGTCGAGATTCGTCGCAAAGCCGGAGAGGCGTTGTTCATTCTGCACGGCCATGAGCTCAAGCCGCATCTCGAACGGGTGCTCGATCACGAGACGGACGAGACCACACGTCGCTTCGCGGCTCTCGCCCTCGTGCGGTTGGGGCAGCCACGACCGGAGGCGCAGCGCCTCCTCGCTGATCCGGATCGCGCATGGCGACGGCGTGCGGCATTGGCGCTCGGCGCTCAAATGGGGACTGCGGGAGCGGCGGAGTTTCGCGGCTGGCTCGCTGAGCCAGGTGTCGATCTTGAGCAACAGAAGGACCTGATCACAGGACTCGCTGCGGTCCGTGACCGAGAGTCAGTTTCCTTACTTATCAACAAACTGGACAATGTAACCCTGCGCGCGGTGGCGGCGTCTGCGCTCGGCATTATCGGGGATAGCCGGGCAAAACCGAGGCTGTTCGAACTTTTCGTGAAAGAACGATACCTGGCCAATCGTGGACCCCTGGCAAGCGCACTGCTCGCGCTCGGCGCAACGACAGAAATGCGCCTTCCCTTGACCCATTTCGCCGGAACGCCTGAACCCATGGCCGACGTGCTGCAGGTTGCGGCTCGCGCAGGGATCCTCGGCCCCGCGCACGCAGGATTCGTCGCCAAGGGTTGGCCGGACGCCCCAAAGGGGCTTGCGACACAAGTGGAGTTGTCGATTGCGACGGCGACTGCCAGCCGGATTTGGCGCTCGGCGCGCTGCCCAACCGTCATGAAAGTGGGCGACAGTGTGTCGGTTCTCCCTGCGTCGAAGTCTCATGTTGACCTTGCCGCGGGCCAGCAGAACACGGTGGTGAGGCTCTCATGCAGCGAGGGTCAGGCTGGGATTGAGGCGGCTTGGATCGTTCCGCTTGCTGACGACCTGCCTCCGCCACCTCCCGAACCGTGGGATGGCGGGCTGAGCGACGACGATTGACCCTCAGCCGCGTACGAACGTAATGTGCGCCCGAAGGAGTATCTCCGGTGTCCGACGAAAAACGCCCAGAAAATGATCCTGACGCGGCTGTGGCTGGCGTCGACGATAGCGTCAACCCCGAAGCCGCTACTGCCGATGAACGCGACGAGCACGATGAGCGCGCCGAGCTCCGGCAGGACATGCTTCTCAAACGCGTTGCCGGCATCGGCGGCGACGAGACCGAAGCCGATCGCATCGCACGCGACGAAGAAGCCAAGCTCGCCGAACGAAGGCAAGAGGCGAAGAAGGCAAAGAAAGGCCTTCAAGCGGCCGCTTCCAAGCAGCTCGAACGCATCGGTGAAAAGAAGCGCAAAGACGCCGATCTCGACATCGATGATATCAAGCGCACAGCCAGCGCACGCGATGCGGGCGGCGATGCCTTGCTCGATCGCGCCGATCAATTTTCCGCGTTCCTCAAGAACAACGGCAGGGTCGTTGCGGCAGTCGTCGCGTTCGGACTTCTTGGCGGTGCCGGCTATGTCGGAAGCCAGTACC